>NZ_LPVJ01000012.1 GCF_001516615.1 Ferroacidibacillus organovorans
TCTTTCCCGTGACCTCGCTTATTCTAGACCCAGCAAGGGGAAATTCTTCACCGCCCACTAAAGATGCGTGGGGCCTGGATTGCGTCCACCATCATCCATCTGCCGAATGGGTTGATTGAAAACATGTTGCTCCCCCGGCTCCAACCACAAGATCCGCTCCTCCAAGCCCTCCCGTTTGGCCAGCTCACGCAAAACAAGAGGCGGTTCATGAATCTCTTCACGCGTCAACTTAAAGGCTCCCCAGTGAATCGGCAACATGTAAGTTGCTTTTACATCCACAAACGTCTTTAACGCGTCGTCCGGATCCATATGCATCATGTGAAACCACTCACGCGGCTCATACGCGCCAATCGGAATCAGCGCAACATCCGGTGCCGTTCCCTGCATTCCTTTAGAAAAGTCACTGCGATATCCCGTATCACCGGCAAACCAGAAACGATGCTTTCCGCCATTCACAAAAATCCCAGCCGAGGAGCGATACCGTTCAAGCCAGCGCTTTCCCCTGTGATTGACAGGCGTGAGACTATACGTGAAGCCATCAAGCGCAATCGTTTCGTCACGTCCTAATTCGTGAATATGTACAAACCCAAGATCATGAAGCAGTGATAGATGTCCGCGCGGACAAATCACGATCGCCTTACTCTTGCGGGCGATCTTCTTGAGTGTCGGGCGGTCCAAATGATCCCAATGCGCGTGAGACAAGAGCACAACATCAATCGAAGACAAATCGTCACTCGTATACCCGGCAGCCCGTTTTCTACGCACGACCAACGCGCGATTGGAAACGATCGGATCGGTTATAAAACGTTTGCCATCCACTTCTACGAGCACCGTGGAATGCCCTATGAATTTATAGCGAATCAGGGTAATCACCCTTTCTGACAAGGGTAGACAGAGGGAGCCGCGCATATGCGACGGCTCCCGAGCAACCCTTTTTAAACAACCATGGCGGAGCTGACGGGATTCGAACCCGCGATCTCCTGCGTGACAGGCAGGCATGTTAGGCCACTACACCACAGCTCCATGTATACGTTTGGTGGAGAATAAGGGACTTGAACCCCTGACCCCTGCGCTGAAAGCGCAGTGCTCTACCACTGCAGTCCGTTTCACTACCCCACCGTTTAGAGAAAGGCGCTTAAAGTCGCAGGATGTTTACGCCACCCTTTTTGCAACATATTAGCGGTTGGAATCAAGACGTGCAATCACTGAACACGAAGAGCAGTATATCATAATGGCCTTCGGCGAGGCAAGGCCACGCGATCACTCAGCTAAAATCTTACCGAAAGGACATTGGCTCACTCACATAGAAACCTTACCGAAGGGATTGTTG
>NZ_LPVJ01000013.1 GCF_001516615.1 Ferroacidibacillus organovorans
TCCATGGCAGATTGACGTTACGGCCGCTCCGCCAATGGCGGTGAACAAATCACCGTCAAACAGCGTGAGCGGCTACAATAGGGTAAACAAAACAAAGGCATGATTGGTGTAAAGTTAAATATGAACCAAATGTAAAAAATGAATAAATTTGTTATTTATAGGTAACCCTATCTATAGGGGGTTAGCTTACATGCCATATGGAACTTGGGCCTTTCTTCACGAAACTGTGATATACGAGTATTTAATGCATCGTTTTAATGAAAATCAACTTAGACTTCGTCATATCATTATTAATGGCTTAAAGGAACCAAAAGAACGATGGTTAAAGGTAACGAACCTACAAGACATTACAAACACTAGATTCCCAGATATAAATAGTATCACTATAAAAAAAGACACAAAGGGAGAGAGACCAGCAGAAGTAAAATTCACAACCTCTATGTTTGATTATCACAGAAGCAAACATCACGTAAAAATTTATAATGAGTTTGTGGAGAAAAATGGATGCATTATTGTATTGAAGCACGATACGCTACCAAAGGGTATCCTAGACAAACAATTAATAGACGTGTTTCAGTTAGATGAGTCAGATTTTACAAGTTTTGCACGTGAGAATTTTGTCCGTTTTTTGAATCGACAGATAAGATCTCATCAACATAACAAGACATGGTTGATGATCCAATCAAAAAATTTCTATGAAGATAATAAACTCGCTGCTTCTCAAAGCAATCGTTGGTGTCCGACAGATAACTTAACCGTGTTTGATTTATCAATTGATGACAAAATAATCTTTATCAGAACAAAGGGAGCATCCAAACAGAACGTAAATATGTTTTGGTCAAGACACAGGATGATTTATAGTGAGTGGTTTTTATCTGAGTTATGGATCGGCAAGGTAACATCACCTATCCAAAGTAGAAAGGAATACTGTGATATTTATGGTTGGGAGGTAACCACTCCACTTTGGTATGATGAAACAGAAATAGGACGAATTGATAAGAAAATTACTCAGCGAAAATCTACTGGTATCCGTTGGAACAGAGTATTTGAATTTAAAAAGGTACAGGAGTTAAAAAATCTTAACATACAAATGAATCAAATGAACGAATACCTTCCGGAATTCGTTCATGCTGTAATTGATATTTATACCGGTAAAGGCTCACGTGAAATTTCAACTGATCTGTATGTTAGCGTCATGGAGTACATTGCGGGATACACAAATGGTATCAAGGAGAATTTATTGGTATCCGCATTAGACACTTCAGAGTTGAAGTTAACTGAATCAACCCCGTTTTTCCATTAATTCATATCATTAAATAATGACCAACTGACACTTCTTTAAGATTAAACTCGGTTGCCAGCAGATGAACGTAATCACTATTATTCTCGTAACCAATTGCAGTTCGTTGCAATGATAAAGCTACTTGAAATGTTGTGCCACTACCAACGAAAGGATCTAGAATTACGTCATTTTCAAGACTATAAAGCCTGATAATTCTTCTTGCCAATTCTACTGGAAACGTTGCGGGATGATTTTTGGTTACTGGCGACGTAATATCCCAAACCGGATTCAACCATTCTTCAAGTTCTGCTTTTACAATACTCGAATGGTCACTTTTCATTAGTTCGTCTTGCCGAGGAATTTTGCGTTTTCTACCAGGTTTTCTAAAGACCAAGACGTGCTCCATTAAAAGATCAGTATAAAGAAATGGCGGAAAAGCATACTCCTTAAGCTCCCCGAACCCACAGAACCATATATAATCCCTTTTAGTTGTCCCTTCTTTACCCCCTTTTTCCTCCATATAAAATGTTGAAAGAAATCGAACTCCATGTCGACGAAGATTTGAATGATATCCGAATGTAATGGATATATTCTTGGTCTTCCAATTTTCCCACTGTAATTTTTCTCTTTCCTAATATCTCCTACTACAAATACAGCGAGTCCATCTTCCTTTAAAACACGCATGCATTCTATAATGTTATTCTTAAGGATTAACATAAAATGCTTATATGTCAACCCTTGTCCAAGCTGGTTGCAATTCTTGTAGTCGATAATATCCCAGTACGGTGGACTAGTTAGTATTAAGTCTATCGAACAAGTGTTAATTTCAGACATTCCAGCAGTTGAGTCTTTTTGGTAAAGCGATAATTGTGACATATCGTTATCCCCCTTTACCCAGAGAGAATATGCTTAGCACAATTTGTCCAATAACCAACTAAGAGCGCCATTAACAAACTAGGTGGTACAAGATAACTCTTTTCATGAGTTATGCAGTTGTCCCCAATAATTGGGTATTGGTAGGTTCAAACCATCTCATTTCCAGTTTCGTTGGCCAAA
>NZ_LPVJ01000014.1 GCF_001516615.1 Ferroacidibacillus organovorans
CGTGGTATCCCGCGTGTGGTAAACCAACTGTGTACACAGGCGTTGTATGATGCGGCGGCTCGAGACAGTGAAGCGATTGAGGAGGGGCACGCTCAGAGAGTGCTCACAGACCAGGAGTGGCAACGAGGGACAGCTAGCTAGCTGAAGCTAAGTGATTGACGGTTGAACATCCAGTTCCCATGGCAGATTGACGTTACGGCCGCTCCGCCAATGGCGGTGAACAAATCACCGTCAAACAGCGTGAGCGGCTACACGATACATCAAAAAACTAGTTGAAAAACCCTTGAAAAATCTTTTTCAGGAAGCGGTTATGGATATTCTCACTAATCCCTATTGTGGACAAATTAAAGTTGGAGATTTACAGGGTTTTTGGGGATATGACATTCAGTACAAAGGTATAAATTATGAAATTGCCTATGTCATCATAGAAAATGATGACGGTTCACCACAGTACGTTGTCTTTTATATGGCTGGAACACGCGAGAATTTTTGGAACGAAATTAAAAGATACTTACGATAGTACGCATCTTGAAGTTTGGTCAGGAAATTGACATATGCCCAAATATTGTATCCTATTCATTGATTTAGCAGTTTGGATGAAGATGCGTGTTATCATGGTGACAGGTTAGATGTTCCTGGAGGGGAGTCCATATCCATGTCTGTTCTGCCGAAGCACTATGTGTCAGCAGCCGTTGTCGTGATGAATGAACAGAATGAAATGTTGCTCATCAAGGGACCGCGAAGAGGTTGGGAACCACCGGGCGGTGTTGTTGAGGTGGGTGAATCGATACGCGATGCAGCCATTCGCGAGGTGAAGGAAGAGTCCGGGTTTGACATCGAAATCACATCTTTTTGCGGAATTTATCAACATTTGACGAACGGCGTAGTGAACACCTTGTGGCTTGGAAAACTGATTGGCGGGACGCCACAAACGTCAGATGAGAGCTTGGCGGTCGGCTTTTTTCCAGTGGATCGCGCACTAGGCATGGTCACATGGAGTAATTTCCGCGAGCGTATCGAACAAACGTTAGAAAAGCGTGAACAGCCTTTTTTTGTCGCGTATTGACTAAATATTCGATATGCTATGGCAAGATTAGCGATCGTTTAAATGAATCGAATCCTGTCTTGCGTGTGAGAGGCGGTCGCCTAAATGGAAAATTGGAAGTCATTCCTCGAAGCCAGTCAAGAGTCGTTTCTCGCAGATTTGATAGATTTTCTCCGCATTCCAAGCATCTCAACACAACCTGAGTATCAAGCCGAGGTTAAGCGTGCAGCCGAGTGGCTCGCAACTCGCATGGAGTCAGCCGGGTTGGAGCATGTCGAAGTGCTCGCAACAGATGGGCATCCGATCGTATATGGCGAATGGCTGCATGCAGAAAACGCGCCGACGCTTTTACTCTATGGTCACTATGATGTGCAGCCGGTTGATCCACTTGAATTGTGGACGACGCCGCCGTTTGCGCCGGATCTGCGCGAGGGGCGACTCTTTGCGCGCGGCGCAAGCGATATGAAAGGCAATGTCCTGGTGATGATCCACGCGCTCGAGGCACACCTGCGCACAGCAGGGAGCCTGCCTATCAATCTGAGGGTTGTGATCGAAGGAGAAGAGGAAATTGGAAGTCGCTCACTTCCCAAGTGGCTTGCGGAAAACCGAGACAAGATCGCGTGCGACATTGCGGCGAGCGCTGACTCTGCGCAGCTCGCGCTTCAAATCCCCACGCTCATTGTGGGGGCAAAAGGAATGTGCGGCCTGCAGATGGATGTGAAGACGGCGGAGACTGACCTGCACTCTGGGCTGGCAGGGGGCGTTGTCCACAACGCGCTTCACGTCGCATCGCAGATCGTTGCGTCGATGCATGATGAGTTCCATCGCGTCACGGTGGCAGGATTCTATGATGATGTTTCGCTCCCCACGCCTGACGAGCGCGCCATGTGTGCCCGCATGCCGCTTCGCGAAGATGACTTTCGCAAATCGATCGGCGTGAACGAATTGATCAGCGAACCTGGGTTTACTCCCATGGAGTCGACGTGGTTTCGCCCGACATTAGAAGTCAATGGCATGTGGGGAGGATTTCAGGGCGAGGGTACAAAGACGATCATTCCCTGCGTCGCGCACGTCAAAATCACATGTCGACTGGTAGCTAATCAACAACCCGCCAAGATTATCGAATTGCTCAAGGCGCATCTTGCGCGTGTGACGCCATCTGGCGTGGAGGTGCATGTGACACCGTTATTTGATATGGCGGACCCTTATCTCCTGCCGGAGGATCACCCCGCGACGAAGGCGGCGGATGCTGCGCTTCAGGATGTGATGGGGGGACACCCGATGCACATGCGAATGGGTGCAACCGTGCCGATTCTTGGCATGCTCAAAGAACTGCTGGGTGTGGAAGTGTTGTCGCTTGGCTTTTCCGGGATTCGCGACGGCATGCACGCGCCAAACGAGTCACTCGATCTCTCGTTTTATCGCTTGGGGGCGCATGTTTATGCGCGACTTTTTGAAACGCTTGCGACATTGCGCGGCGGCTTGCACAGCTCAGTTTGAATCATGAAAAACGTATAGAATATTAGCTTGCTTCTCGGTGTTTTCAGTGTTATTCTTCGAAATATTAACAATGGATCGGAAAGGACGTGAGCAAAAATGATGGATATGCGAATGATGATGGACGCCATGCGGATGCCTTGTTTGTGCTCACGGTTCAGGATTCGATTGTTTCTCATGTAGAATAATCGAATGTAACCTGCTACACGTCGTGGGCGCAATGTGCCTGCGGCGTTTTTTATTTGGATAAATTTAAGCTTTGGAGGAGAGACCCTCATGTCAAAATATCTCATTACCAGTGCATTACCCTATATCAACGGCGTCAAACACCTTGGGAACCTCATCGGCTCATTGCTGCCAGCTGATGCGTATGCACGATTTTTAAGATTGGAAGGCGAGGACGTCTTGTTTATTTGTGCAACGGACGAACACGGGACACCCGCAGAGTTGTCAGCGCTCGAGTCTGGATTCTCTGTCGAGGACTACTGTGACGCAATGTATTTTAAACAATCCCTTGTCTACGCGCAGTTTGGCATTTCATTTGATCATTTTGGCAGAACGTCCTCACCCCAAAATCAAGCGTTAACTACTCATTTTTATGAGCGTTTGAATGCCAATGGATATCTTGCTGAGCTTCCTCTTCAACAAGTGTTCTCTGTTAAAGATAAACGCTTCTTGCCTGATCGGTACGTCATGGGAACATGTCCGAAATGTGGATATGAGGCGGCCAGGGGAGATCAATGTGAAAATTGCACTTCAGTGTTAGATCCTGTGGACCTAATTGCTCCAAGATCTGTCATCTCGGGGAGCACTGATCTTGAGATTCGAGCGACACAACACCTCTTTCTCAAGATGGATATGTTAAGTGATGATCTTAGAAAGTGGGTTGAGTCTCACGGTGAGTGGTCACGACTTACGCGGTCTATTGCCCTGAAATGGCTTAATGAAGGGTTGCAGGAACGTTGCATCACGCGGGATCTTCAGTGGGGAATCTCAGTCCCGCGTAATGGTTTCGAAGGGAAAGTATTTTATGTTTGGTTTGACGCGCCCATAGGATATCTTGGCGCAACAAAAGAATGGTCTGACAAAGATTTGCATCATCGCAATTGGGAAGATTGGTGGTTCAACACATCGGATGTGACGTATACCCAGTTCATGGGGAAAGATAATGTCCCATTTCACACCGTTTTCTTTCCAGCGATGATACTTGGAACATGTGAACCGTGGACAATGGCAAGTCAGATCAAAAGTTTTAACTGGCTGACGTATTATGGCGGTAAATTTTCAACAAGTCAAAAGCGAGGTATTTTTTTAGACGATGCACTGAACTTGTTTGATGCAGATTACTGGCGATATTTTTTGTTGGCCAACGCGCCTGAGAGTACTGACACAAGCTTTACTTGGGATCTTTTTGCAACTGTATTAAATAAGGATTTAGTAGGGATTTTCGGTAATTTTATCAATAGAACTCTGAAATTTGTGTCTGCGCAATTCGGAAATGTGGTTCCGTCGGGTGGCATTCCAACAGAAGTAGAGGATCAGCTGGAAAAGGATTGTCAGAAGGTTCTCTCGGAGTATCGCAACCATTTCAAGAATCTGCAATTTCGCAAAGCTATTCAATCTCTTCGTGCGCTCTGGACGCTCGGCAATGTGTACTTAGACAGGCGCGCACCGTGGAACCTTGTGAAGGAAAATCGTGATGAAGCTGCGATGGTTCTGAGAACTGCGATTAATCTTATACGGTATTTTGCAGTTGCAGCGCAACCTGTCATTCCATTCTCAACCGCGAAGGTTTTTGATGCTCTTCGTTTGACAGATCATGAACGCCAGACGTGGATAAACGAAGATATCGATTTGTGCTTTTTTGAACCAGGGCGCATCTTTACTGTTCCAGAACCGCTTTTCCGACGAATCGAAAAATCAGAGTTGGCAAACCTTGAGCAGCGATTTTCAGGTCAGCAATAAACATGAGAATCACGAACTGAAGTGAGGTCCATCGCTCGCGACAGGGGGTATGCGGTTTGCCTCTATGCGCATGATCACGATGAGCATCGCAAAGAGGAGCAGTGCAAAACCTGTGAGATTCCATAGATTGACCCGAATGGATTCGTGATCCATGAGCCACCCAAAGAGTGCGGGCATGAGCGCGCCGCCAAGGCCGGCAAACAGTGTGACAAGGGTTGTGACGCGCTGGTTTTGCCCTGGGAAAGCGTGATTGGCGAAGACCATGATGATGACAAAAATCCCTGACATGCCAAGACCGAGCAGAAAGACAAAGACGATGTCGGCCCACGGGTTTTGAATAAGCGCCAAGAGTGCGAACAAGACCATGGTGGCGCCAATGCTGATGAGAAGAAAGCGCGAGTAGGGCACACTGCGTATGACGCGCCCGGTCAGCGCGCGGCCGATGACCATGGCCATCCAGAAAAGGGTGACCGTTAAGGTGGCTACGCTTGCCCTTATGTGGATGTAGGAAATAAAGATCGACGGGAGGAAGTTGTTCATGCAGGATTCGAGCCCGACGTAGAGAAAAATCATGCCGACAAACACGGAGATGAGCAGGGTTTTGGCGCCTGCTCCTTGAACGGTGAGCACTGCACTGTGGGCGTCGCGCGGACCGACGTGCGTGTCATGATGTGCGTTGAGCGGAATGAACATCCAGGCCAGGCACAGCACAAGTGAGATAATCCCGACAAGATAGAATCCGAGATTCCAGTGATGCCACGCGATGAATCCGCTGACGGCAAGCGGCATGATGAGCGATCCTGCGCCAAAGGCCACCTCCATCCGACTCATGACAACAGCGCGTCGACCTGCAAACCACTCCATGAGGGATGCCACGATCGTATTTTGCGTGCAGGCAAGGCCAAAACCGTTGATCAGACAAGTGACGACAAGGATTGGCATGGGTGGGAGCATGGCCGTGACGATCTGCGCGATGGCGATGCACAGGCTCGCCAAGATCAGCGTGTGTCGGTAGCCAATGCGCCGCACGATGAGCGAAGACGCTCCGACGCCGAGTAAGAAGCCGAAAAATTGCAGAAAGACGAGTTGGCCGCCCAATGTATACGATGCTTTATAGTGGTGAAGAAGGGCCACGAATGCGGAGCCGAGTGACTCATTGGAGAGGCCGTTCATGAGGTACATCCACGACGCCAACTGTACAAATCCGTTCAAGCGTTTCTCTCCCTGTGCGTGAATTCTGCGGTGCAGTCCCTGTTGTAGCGATTCACAAATGTGCAGACGTCTACCACCGAAGCGGCGACGTGGCGTGCCGCGTTCAAGACGGCAGGATCACTGTGAGACATGGCAAAGCTGTGCGGAGTCACCTCAAACATGGCGATGTCGTTAAACGAATCTCCGATACAGACCACCTCTTCGCGGCGGATGTTGCGATGCTCGATCAGCGAGCGTAGGCCGACGCCTTTTGACACATGGGCTGGAATCACATCCAGACAGTCCTTATCTGCAATGACAGCGTGAAGAACGTTTTTAAAGCGCTGCAAAAGTTGCAGGCGGAGGTTGTGAAGGGTGTCCAAATCCCCAAAAAAACCGAACTTGCATGGCAGGATCCCCTGTTCAAACAGGTGCCTCATATCGGTGCATTCATGAACGGGCATGAACATGCGATCGCGCAAAAATTGTGTGCGTTTGAGTGGAGGGATATAGATCTGATTGTCCGTGCAACTGACCGTGTAGGGAAATGAACCGTTCGTTGCGAAGGAGAGCAGTTGGCGGGCAAGCGTTAGGTCAAAGCTCGCAGACGCAAGGAGACGCTCTGTGTGATCATAAACAAATGAACCGTTTTGACTGACACGATGGCAAGGGATGTCGAGTAGTTTTGCGACCTCCTGCAGTTCGGGATCCATGCGGCCAGACGCGAGACCGATCTCGATCCCTTGGTGGAACGTTTGACGCATTGCATTAACGTCTTTGTCAGCGAGGGAACCATCGATCCATAGCGTACCGTCCACGTCACTTACAAGCATTCGAATCATGAGCGTCCTCCCTCGACGACCATCACCTCAACCCCCGCTTCATCGAGTGCGCGCTGAAGCTCAACACTTGGTTCTCGATCGGTAATCAGAATATCCATCGCATCCAGATCAGAAATTTTGTGGAACAGACGCTTCCCAAATTTAGTATGGTCTGCGAGGACAACCACCT
This sequence comes from Ferroacidibacillus organovorans, assembly GCF_001516615.1. Taxonomy (GTDB): domain Bacteria; phylum Bacillota; class Bacilli; order Alicyclobacillales; family SLC66; genus Ferroacidibacillus; species Ferroacidibacillus ferrooxidans_B. The sequence goes on from NZ_LPVJ01000014.1 coordinate 6,710, forward strand.
GATCGGCGTGGCGAATCATCGCTCGTTTCACGACTCCGTCTTCTTCGTGCGGATAAGACAATCCATCCTCCGTAATGCCGCAAGCTCCAAGAAACAGTTTGTCGACGTGGTACTCTGCAAGTTTTTCAAGCGTCGAGGCGCCATATAAAAAACGGTGCTGCTGGTTTAATTTTCCACCCAAAACGTGGACGGTGACGTTTTCCTTTTCTGATAAGATGCTCGCGGCGTCAATCGCGTTTGTCACAACGGTCACATTGCGAGCGGTTAAGCTTTCTGCCGCGAATTGCACCGTTGTCGACGCATCCAGAATGAGAAACTCCCCGTCTGAAACAAGCGCTGCGGCGGTTCGTCCAATTTCTAATTTGCCGCTCGATTCTCGATGGAGCCGCTCTTTATAGCCGTAAACCTCTTTCGATAAGCCTGGCAGCATGAGCCCGCCGCGGGTTCGCACAACTTGTGTGGTTTGGGCAAGCTTCACGACATCTCTGCGCGCTGTGTCGCGAGAGACATCGTAGAGTTCACAAATCGTCTGTAACGTCACGCGTTGGTGCTGATTCAGATAGCTCATAATCCGGACAAGACGTTCTTCTTGGCTAAGTGATTGCAAGCGAAACACCTCCACGTGTAAGGAGTGTAAGGTTTTTTGTGAAGAACATCAAGGTATTATAAGCTATTTTGCGTTTTTTTAAGTCATATCAGAAATCCTAGTGATGAACACGGGAAAGTTTTTCGTGTAACAAAAGGATAGAGATGTAGGGACTGGAAATGCTAAACACACGTCGTAATGTCAGGTGATTCGTGTGTTCTCCAAGTGGAAGTATCGAAAAATACCACAGCCGATAAAGACAAACGCACCTCAAGATCCTGATCTGGATCGCACTTCAAACAGGGCTTACACACAGCAAAACAGAGATCAACAAAAACACAAAAAACCGTCCGACGTCTTTCGAAACAGCACGTTTTCTAAAGAACTGGAAAGCAATCTGGGCATTTTTGAAAATGCGCTTGGAATGAACATGGATTTTCTGATTCGCAGGTTCAAAATTCAAATTGGTGATTCCCTGCTCGCCTGCGGACTTGTTCATTTGGATGGCTCTTCTTCAAAGACCGATATCAATGACATTCTGGCCGCTTTGATGTTTTCGATAGATCAGAGCCAACAGCGAGGGGATTCTCCTTTTCGCGTCATCTATTCACAGTGTTTGCCGTATGCGGATGTTGCTATCAAAAATACACCGCGTGACGCCGCAGATTGGATCATTGCAGGGAATGCCATCCTCATTCTCGACGGGTATGAAAAAGTCATTGGGCTGAGCACGCAGGCATTCAAAGAGCGCGCCGTAGAACAATCGCAAACAGAGCAAGTCATTCAGGGTTCACGGGAAGCGTTTATCGAATCGATCGGAACGAACGTCTCTTTGATTCGCAAGCGCATGCGATCGACAGATTTGAAAGTGCATAAGATTCAAATCGGGGAAGAGACGGCAACAAATGTCGCATTCTGTTATTTGGATGGCATCGTGAATGAAAACTTGGTAAGTGAGGTCAAAAGAAGGCTTGAGGCTGTCAAAACAGACACCCTCTATGGGTCGGGGTATCTTGAACAGTTTATTGAGGATAGCCCATTTTCGCCTTTTCCTCAGGTGCAAAACACAGAGCGCCCCGACAAAGCGGTCGCTTCCATCCTTGAAGGGCGTGTGGCGATCTTGGTGGATGGCTCGCCCTTTTGTCTGATCATTCCAGCGGTTTTCTCGCAGTTTTATCAGACGACGGAAGACTACGATACGCGCTTTCTCATGGCCAGTTTGATTCGCGCGATTCGTTTGATTTCACTACTCTTTGCGCTGATCTTCCCTTCGGTTTACGTCTCTTTGATTGAATACAATCCGGAGATGATCCCAACGAAATTTGCAGTCGCTGTGGCAGGCGGGCGAGCGGGTGTTCCCTTTCCCGCCATTGTGGAGATTTTTGGTCTTGAGATCATCATGGAAATCTTGCGTGAAGCGACGATTCGACTTCCGCAACAAATCGGTGGCGCACTCTCGATCGTAGGGGTTCTCGTGATTGGGGAGGCTGCTGTGAACGCTGGATTTGTCAGTCCAATCACCGTGGTCGTCGTATCGCTCACGACGATCGGTTCGTTTGCCACACCTGCCTACAACGCAGCGATTGCGCTGCGCATGTTGCGGTTTCCTCTCATGATTCTCGCGGGCATCTTCGGCCTATACGGCGTAATGGTGGGCATCATTTTAATCACCAATCATCTCATTAAATTGGAGTCTTTCGGTGTGCCTTATTTGAGTCCGCTCCTCCCCGGAAACAAGTTTGGATTTTTTGATTCCATTATCAGGGCGCCCGTGTGGATGATGTCCAAACGGCCAAAACAGTTGCAGACAGGGAAGGTGCCGCGCATCTCCGTGGATCAGGATGCGCTGAAAAATCAAAAGGGTCGACCCTTAGCGCCTCAATATGTTGATGGTGCAGCGTCTTTTTCTCCTTCGAAGGATGAACAAGACAATCAATAAATTTTTTTGCCAGGTGGGGACGTTATGCAAAACAGCAGTCGTCAGTCAACAAACCAGAGCCAGGAAAAACCGCGTGAAGCGACGACAATTCAATTGGCCTTGTCGATTGGCACGGCGATCATTGGGGTGGGCTTGTTGGCTTTTCCAAGGATTACCGTGAATTATGTCATGACGGCCGCGCCTGCGGCGACTGCGATTGCTGTGCTCATTGTCCTTGGCATTGGGCTGCTTGTCGCGTACTTGGGCAGTCAGTATCCTCAGGAGACGATATTTGAATACGGAGATCAGTTGCTTGGCAAATGGATGGGTTCGATCTTTCACACGCTGCTTAGCGTTTATTTTCTTGAACTTGCCGCGCTTGCGACACGGGAATTCGGAGAAGTCGTTGTAACGTCCGTTTTACAAAAAACACCTGTCGAAGTGACGGTTCTCACCATGCTTATTCTCGCCGCTGTCGCGTCACGCAACCATGTGGTCGTCGTCATTCGCATTCTGACATATTACATGCCTTGGGTGTATTTTCCGGTGATTGCCATCGTGCTCCTTACCCTAAAAGGTGGGAATTATCTCAACTTGCAGCCGTGGTTTCACATCATTCATCCGTTTGGCTTGGTAAAGGCTGTTTTGACAATTACTGCGCTTTTTCAAAACATTTTGATCGCTGGGATGTTTACACCTTACCTGGTCCACCCTGAGCGAGCGTGGAAAGGAATTTTGGTCGGTGTGGGTGGGGCAGGAACCCTTTATCTCATTTTAATGCTCGCAACGCTCGGCGTTTTTGGAACTGAGGAGATCAAACACATTCTGTGGCCGACGCTTGATTTGGCAAAAACGGCGTCACTTCCCGTCTTTTTTATCGAGAGAATTGATCCTATTTTTGTCGCGGTCTGGGTGACGGCTGTTTTTACGGGAATCCTTTCATCATACTACTGCTCCATTCGGGGCATGGCCCACGTCCTTCACATCAATGACCACCGAAGCATGTCGATCTTCATTTTCCCCGTGATTTTCGTGATGTCTCTCTTGCCGAAAAACATCGCAGATTTATACACGATTGTCGAGATCGTTGGCCAGTTTGGCATCCTGCTTACGATGGGTTATCCCATTCTCCTTGTCATCGTTCATTTTGTAAAGAAAGCTTTTAAAAAAAAGAAGGTTTTGAGCCATGCGTAGGTCATTGCGGTTTGCGGTGCTGGTGGCGATCGGCCTGAGTATTACGCCCCTTTTAAGCGGCTGTTGGGATCGCTTGGAAATTGAAGAGCGCGGAACCATTCTCGGTATTGCCATTGACCCGTTAGAGGGGCAACCTGTGCAAAACATCACAGGTCCTGCCGCGCGCGGTGTGGGGTATAAAATTACTGCGCAAATCGCCATACCGGGACGCATTCCGCTTGGACCGACTTCCGGAGGAGGAGGTATGACGGAGAGACCCGTTTGGATTTTAAGTGTGACAGGGAAGACCGTCGATGATGCGATGAGTCGATTGCAAGAGGATTTGGCTGACCAAATCTTTATTGGGCAGATGCGGGTGATCATCGTGAATGAAAAAATAGCGCGAACAACGGGAATGCACGCGCTGCAGGATTATTTTCGGCGCAATGCGGAAACGCGCAGACTGATATGGATGATGATTAGCCATGGAGATGCAGAGGAGGTGCTGCAAGCATCTCCCAAGCTTGAGCGCGTCCCGACGCTCTATCTGGTGGGAACCATGGAACACGCTGTGAACCTCGGGAAAATTCCAAATGTGTTTTTGGGGAACTACTGGTCCACGCTGGCTTCGTTCGGACGCGATCCTGTCCTCCCCGTGATCTCAAAGGTCAAGGACCGTATCAATCTTGATGGGTTGGCCTTGTTTCGCGGTGAGAAAATGGTGGGCGTGCTCAATAGTCTGCAAGTGGCTCCGTATATGGAACTGACCAACCAAAAGCAGGCTGGATACGGATTTTCTGTTCCACTTCCCGATGAACCAAACGAAAGTGCCTCATTAAAAGGGACGATCAGGCATACGATTATAAAATTGTCCATGAGACACCAGAAACCATTTTTTGATATTCATGTCATCATCAACGGAAACATTCAAGAACTGACTTCTACGAAACATCAATTGCGCGGTTCATTGATGAATAAACTATCTGTCGCATCCGCGGCCATTTTGCAGGAGAAACAGGTTAAATTTTTAAAGCGGATGAAAAAATTGGGGATTGATCCAATCGGGTTTGGCGAGTATGTTCGCGCTCAGTATCCAGATTATTGGCGTCGTATTGGGACGAGAGATCGCTGGGATCAGATCTTTGCCAAAGATGTAAGCATCCATCTCCACAACACATTCACGGTCGTTCGCTCGGGGCTTGCGTCACATTAGGTGAAAATGGATATGGCTTGGATGGCGGTGATAAGCGCGATGCCTCCAATGATATAGGTGAGCGAGAGGGCATTCGTAAAGCGGAGATCGTGGCTTGATACGGTTTGTGACATGGACATGCGAGGTTTTTCCGGATTTTCGGAGGCATTGGTTGATGCGGGTTGATTCGCAACCTCTTTGGCGCTAGATTTCATTCGCTGTTGTTTATTCAATTGCTTCTTTGCAGGTCGATAATCTACAAAGTAAACGATTAACCCACAGAATAAAAAAGTAGATCCTATCATGGGAAGATCGCTTGCCACCATAATTTGAAGCAAAGAAAACATGGGGAATCCCTCGCATTCAAAACAAAATTTTACATGTGTATCTTATGACTTTTGTGTAATTCATGGATAGGATGCCCAAGGGCGCTCCCTCCATTCTGGCATCGAACAGCGGCTTACGGTGGAGGCGAAAATCTTTTGAGTTGGCAAAATCATGCTACTGTCGAGTCGAGTGAACCTTTGCTATGATGATAGTAAGGAAATCTACGCCCGACCCGATCGAAAGACAGGAGCATGACATGAGAGAATCGCCCGTGAAACCTTGGTTAAGCTTAAGCACTTCAAATTACGGTCGACAAGGACAGGACCGCGACAAGCGGCGTCGCAGTACATGGGGTGCGGATCGCTCCGTGTACCACTACGGGTTTGTGCTTGTGCTCCTTGGCGTGCTCACACTGATTTTGTGGAATGTCGGGTGGCTTTTCAACCGCGTCAATATCGCGATGCTCTATCTTTTGCCTGTGCTTTACAGCGCGCTGCGCTTTGGGCGGGGGCCAGCATTTTTTGCGGCGAGCCTCGGCGTGGTTTTGTTCGACTTTTTCTTTGTGCCGCCTGTGCTGAACTTCTCCGTGAGCGATTTTCGCTACCTGATCTCATTCAATGTGTTTCTCATGGTCGCAGGGCTTACCGCAACGCTCGCCTCGCGGCTTCGCGCTCAGTTGAAAGAAGCGACAAAGCGTGAAGAGCAAACGGCCATCTTGTATCGCATCAGCCGCCAGATGGTTTCGCTCACCGACCTCGCATCGATGATCGCGACACTGGAACAGCAAGTTTCAAACGCCCTGCAAATGCCGGTTGTGATCTTGCTGCCACAAACGGACGGACGAATGATCGTTGAAAAAGCGGCAGACCACGTGTGGCTGAATGAATTGGATCAGACATTTGCCTCATGGGCATTTCATCACGGACAAATGTGCGGTCGCGGAACGGAGTATTTTAAAGAAGCGGCTGGACTCTATCTGCCGCTCAAAACAGAGGCAAACGTATACGGCGTCCTGTGCATTCATATCGGTTTGTCAGTTCCGCCGCTCGACCTTGAGCGAATGACGCTCGTCGAGGCGCTCTCAAGTCTTGCGGCCATTTCGATTGCCCGTTTCAAACTTGAAGAAGAGGCGAAAGTGGCTCATCTGGCGGCAGAGTCAGAGCGCCTGCGAACGGTGCTGCTTGACTCGATCTCACACGAACTGCGCACGCCACTGGCCTCCATCATCGGTTCGGCGACAGGCATTCTCGAAGGGGAAGGCGTCCTTGACGTGGCGGATCATCGCGAGTTGATCGTAACGCTTCGGGCAGAGGCCGTTCGCATGAATCGCCTGGTGACGAACCTGTTGAACATGGTGCGCCTTGAGAGCGGGATGATGCGCTTGCGCAAGCAGTGGTGTGATATTGAGGATCTGATCGGTGTGGCGCTGCGCCAACTGAAAGAACCGCTACAAGAGCGCACGGTGACACTCAATATTCCAGAACATTTGCCGGGAATTCATGTTGACAGCGTATTGATCGAGCATGTGCTCGTCAATGTCCTGAGCAACGCGATCAAATATTCACCGGAGCGCAGTCCTCTATCGATATGCGCGTCGCTTGAAGACCAGTCGCTTTGTATCGCCATCAAGGATCAAGGCATGGGCATCGCGGCAGAAGAGCGCGCGCGGATCTTCGAGAAATTTTATCGATCGCCGCGCAATAAGCACATTACGGGCACGGGACTTGGACTTGCCATCTGCAAAGGCATCGCGCTCGCCCACGGTGGGGACATCTGGGCCGAAGCGGCAGATCCTGCAGGAAGCACACTGGTCTTGAGTCTGCCGCTTACTTCGCGGTAAGATAGGAGTCTCACGTAAAGCGGAAGGATGGTCACAGCTTGACGGCCCACGGTGCGCGAATCCTCGTCATTGATGACGAGAAGTCGATTCGCAGGCTTTTAAAAGTCAATCTCCAGGCGCATGGCTATGCGATGTTTGAAAGCGAGTCAGGCGCTGATGGCATTCTCAAAGCGAGTGAGATGCGCCCGGATTTGATCATTCTTGATCTCGGTCTCCCTGATGTGGAGGGCCACCAGGTGCTCAAACAAATCCGCGAATGGTCGCATGTCCCGATCATCGTATTGACGGTGCGCGAGGATGTGGAAGAAAAGATTGCGGCGCTCGATCAGGGGGCGGATGATTTTGTCACAAAGCCGTTTGCATTGGGTGAACTTCTCGCCCGCATTCGCGTGTGGCTGCGCCATATTCCCAAACAAGAGGAGCCTGTTCTCACGTTTGGCGATCTCACGGTGGATCTCGCGCAGCGCTTGGTGCTGCATCATCAGCAACAGGTGAAACTCACACCGATCGAGTATGATTTGTTAAAGGTTTTGGTTCGCCACGCAGGGCGGGTGATGACTCACCGGCAGCTTTTGCAAGAGGTTTGGGGAAATTATAACGTAGACGAATCAAGTCACTATTTGCGCATCTATATTGGCCATTTGCGGAAGAAACTCGAGCGGGATCCAGCGCGTCCTTCTCTTATTCTCACAGAACCGGGCGTCGGGTATCGCTTTACCGTCGCGTATGAAGAAGAAACAAATGCCAAAGACTAAACGCGTTTCGCGATGAAACGCGTATTTTTACGGTTTTTTTACACGAGAGACAGATTTCTTTACGGCATATTTATGCGTCGCAAAGCTACAATGACGAAAGGTTTGCTTGTGTTGAGTGGATGGCGGAGGTGGTTGATTTGGGAGATCTAATCTCTCTTTTGCTCTATGTTGCGGTCTTTTCTCTTTTTTTATGGTTATTCCGATTATTTGACAGGACGTAAGGAGGAACTGCGATGTGGGTGTTGCTGTTTGTCGCGGCGATTGTCATGGCCTATTTGACGTATGTGATTTTTCACCCAGAAAAGTTCTAAGAGGGAGCGACACGTTGTGACGGTTGCAGGTTCGATTGGCATTGTTGTCATCATAGGGCTCATTGTCGCGCTGAGCGTCCCGCTCGGTGTGTATCTGTTTCGTACGTTTGCCAAACAGCAAAAAGCGTCAGAAGGATGGGCTGCACCTTTTGAAAAGGTGCTCTATCGGTTGGTGGGGGTAAACCCATCTGTCCAGATGGATTGGAAGGCGTATTTGCGTGCGCTGATGCTGGTCAATTTCACCATGATGATTTTCGTTTATATTCTTTTTCGCTTGCAGGGCGTGCTCCCGCTCAATCCCGACCACATTCCAGGAATGAGTTGGGATTTGGCGTTTAACACGGCGGCTAGCTTCATCACGAATACAAACTGGCAGAACTACGCGGGCGAGAACGCGATGTCGTACCTCGGGCAGATGCTCGCAATTACGTATCTGCAATTCACCTCGGCGGCTACCGGGTTTGTCGCAGCCATCGCATTCTTGCGCGCGCTGATCTCTAACCGCGGCGAATCGCTGGGTAATTTCTGGATGGACTTTATCAAGATTCACACGCGCCTGCTTTTGCCCTTGTCCATCATTCTGGCCGTGGTGTTTGTGGGACTGGGAATTCCTGATACCCTGATGGGCGCGCAAGTGGCGCACACCCTGTCTGGTGGCACGCAGATCATCTCGCGCGGACCCGTGGCGTCGCTTGAGGCGATCAAGCAACTCGGCACAAACGGCGGCGGCTTTTTTAACGCGAACTCCGCGCATCCGTTTGAAGACCCGTCTGCGTTCACGGGTGTGCTTGAGATGATCGCGATGGGTGTGATCTCAGCGAGCCTTTTAACGCTGTTCGGAATGATGATCAAAAACCGCCGTCAGGCAGTCGTGCTCTACGTGTTTTTAACGGCGATCTTGCTGATTGGCGCGTTTGTCATCTACGCCAACGAAACAGGTGGCAATCCGCTTATCGCGCACGCGCTTGGCATCAAGGGACCGAACATGGAAGGAAAAGAGGTGCGCTTTGGCGAGGCGCTCAGCAGCGCGTTTACCGCGATCACCACGGCGTTTACGACGGGCGCTGTCAACACGATGCATGACAGTCTCACGCCGCTTGGCGGATTGGTGCCGCTTCTTTTTATGATGTTCAACGTGATCTTTGGCGGAAAAGGCGTGGGGCTTCTCAATATCTTGATGTTCCTGATCATCTCGGTGTTTTTGTCAGGACTTATGGTTGGGCGGACGCCCGAGATTTTTGGCAAGAAAATCGAGGCGCGTGAGATCAAACTGGCGACGATCGCGATGCTCGTGCACCCATTTATTATCCTGTTTCCGACGGCGCTCGCGCTCTCTTTGAAGGTGGGGACGTCATCGATTCTCAATCCGGGCCTGCACGGTTTGACGGAGGTGCTTTACGCCTATTCGTCAACGGCTGCCAACAATGGCTCAGCGTTTGCGGGACTAAACGGTAACACGGTGTTTTACAATGTCTCGCTCGGGCTCGTGATGCTTCTTGGGCGCTATGTCTCCTTGATTGCGATGTTCGCAATCGCCGGGTCGCTCGCCAAAAAGCCGATTATTCCGGAGAATTCCGGAACGCTGCGCACGGATACGTTCGCCTTTGGCGGGGTGTTTGTCGCCGTGTTTGTCATCGTCGGCGCGCTGACCTTCTTTCCGGCGCTGGCGCTTGGTCCGATCGGGGAGCAACTGCAAATGTGGCATAGTCTTACGGGGCGCTGACGCGCGGGATGAGGGGTGAGAAGTGAGGATGAGTATGATGCAAAGTAAAACGATGAGTCGCGAGATGGTGACGCACGCCATTTTAGAATCGGTTATAAAACTCGACCCGCGCGTCATGGTCAAGAATCCTGTCATGTTTGTCGTCGAGATCGGATTTTTGATCACGCTGCTATTGACGGTCGACCCAAACGCTTTTGGTGGGCATTATCCGGCGGGACAGCGCGCCTACAACCTGATTGTCACGATCATTCTGCTGATCACGGTCATCTTCGGGAATTTTGCGGAGGCGATCGCGGAGGGACGCGGCAAGGCGCAGGCAGAGTCGCTGCGGCGCACGAAGTCTGATCTGATGGCGTTCAAGTGGGTGAAAGGCGACGAGTACGAGAATGTCCCCGCCTCCACGCTGCGCAAAGGGGATCGCATACGCGTGCGCGCGGGTGAGATGATCCCGGCGGACGGCGAGGTGCTCGAAGGGCTTGGCAGCGTGGACGAATCGGCGATCACAGGGGAGTCGGCGCCGGTGATTCGCGGATCAGGTGGCGACTTCAACTCGGTGACGGGGGGCACGAAGCTACTCTCAGACACGCTGATGATTCGCGTGACAGTTGATCCTGGCGAATCCTTTCTCGATCAGATGATCGGGTTGGTGGAGGGTGCGAGCCGCCAGAAAACGCCGAATGAGCTTGCGCTCTCCGTACTGTTGGCGGGACTCACGCTGATTTTTATCATCGTGGTGGTGACGATCGAGCCGATGGCGCGCTACGCGGGGCGATCGGTCGATGTTGCGACGCTGATCGCGCTGCTGGTGTGTCTCATCCCGACGACGATCGGGGCGCTGCTCTCTGCCATTGGCATTGCCGGGATGGATCGGGTGATCCGCTTTAACGTGATCGCGAAATCGGGAAAAGCGGTTGAGGCGGCGGGTGATGTGAATACGCTGATCCTCGACAAGACAGGGACAATCACGATCGGCAACCGGCTCGCGAGCGCGTTTGTTCCAGTGAGCGGCGGGTCGGCGGCGGAACTGATGGAGATCGCGGTGCTTTCTTCGCTGTTTGACGAGACGCCAGAAGGGCGGTCTGTGGTTACGCTCGCGCACGAGATGAACCTGACGATCGATCGCGAGCGCTATGCGGATGCGGAGAATGTGGAATTTAGCGCGGATACGCGCATGAGCGGGATCACACTGAGCGACGGCACGCGCATTCGCAAAGGTGCCGTGGACGCGATGAAAAAATACGTGCTTGAACAAGGCGGCGTGATTCCTGAGGATCTTGACGCACGGACGGAAGAGATCGCCAAAGAGGGTGGGACGCCGCTTGCGGTGTTGCGCGGCAATGTGATCTATGGCCTCATCTATTTGAAGGACATCGTCAAACCGGGAATGCGCGAACGCTTTATGGAATTGCGCCGGATGGGCATCAAGACGGTGATGTGTACGGGAGACAATCCGCTGACGGCGGCGACGATCGCCAAAGAGGCGGGTGTTGACGAGTTTATCGCAGAGGCAAAGCCGGAAGACAAGATGCGCCTGATTCGCCGGGAACAGGAGCAAGGAAAGCTTGTCGCGATGTCAGGCGACGGGACGAATGACGCGCCGGCGCTCGCGCAGGCGGACGTGGGACTGGCCATGAACACGGGGACGTCCGCCGCCAAAGAAGCGGGGAACATGGTCGATCTTGACTCCGATCCGACCAAGTTGATCGAAGTGGTGTCGATTGGAAAACAGCTTCTGATCACGCGCGGCGCGATCACGACGTTTTCGATTGCCAACGACGTGGCGAAGTATTTTGCGATCATTCCGGCAATGTTTGTCTATGTGGTGCCATCGCTTCAGGCGCTCAACATCATGCACTTGACGACGCCGCACAGTGCCATTCTCTCGGCGCTGATCTTTAATGCGCTGATCATTCCATTTCTCATCCCGCTCGCGATGCGCGGCGTCAAATACAAGCCGATGAACGCGACGCAGATGCTCATGCGCAATTTGTTTGTCTATGGACTCGGCGGTGTGATCGTGCCGTTTCTTGGCATCAAGGTGATCGATCTCATCATTACCGCGCTTGGCGGGGCCAACATTTAAAGGAGGAAAGACGATGATCAATCTGTGGCGCTCTTTGCGCTTCACTGTGGTGTTTGCAGTCCTCCTCGGCCTTGTGTACCCGCTTATCGTGATGGGTATCGGCAATGTGCTGTTTCCGTTTCAGGCTCAAGGCAGTATGGTGAAAGTAAACGGGACGGTGGTTGGCTCGGAACTCATCGCACAGGCGACGACGGCGCCTGGACTTTTTCACCCGCGGCCGTCGGCCGTCCATTACACAGGGAATTACTCAGGCGGCTCGAACTTAGGGCCTACCAATCCGGCGCTGATCGCAGAAGTGAAAGGCAATTTGCAGCAGGTGCTCAGGCAAAATCCTGGGGTCAAGGCGTCTCAGGTGCCGCCTGACATGGTCGAGTCTTCAGCGTCTGGACTTGACCCGAATATCAGCATCGCCGACGCAGAACTGCAGATCCCGCGGATCGCGAAGGCGACGGGCTTATCGATCGGGCAACTGCAAAACATGATCACGGAAAATGAGACGGGACGCCTTTTTGGCATTTGGGGCGCGCCGATGGTCAACGTCATGCAACTGAATGAGATGATCCTGCAGTTTCAGGGGAAACAGGTTGTGAACGTCGGATGAAAACCCCTGACGAAAAGCACTTCGATGATCTGAAATGCGCAGAGACTGGCGCGCTAAAACTGTTCATCGGATCTGCGCCTGGTGTTGGCAAGACGTACACAATGCTGCGCGCGGCACATGATCTGCGCGCGCGCGGGCTTGACGTGGTCATCGGACTGATTGACCATCACGGTCGCCCTGATACAGAGATGCAGGTTGGTTCGCTTGAGATCATTCCGCCTCTTACGCTTCACGTCAAAGGGCGGACATTTGAAGAGGTGAATCTACAGGCGATCTGCGCGCGCAATCCAGACATTGTCGTGATTGATGAACTGGCGCACACAAACGCCCCCGGTTCCCAGTTTCCAAAACGCTACATGGACGTGGAGTATCTGCTTGATCACGGGATCTCCGTCCTTAGCGCGGTGAATGTTCAGCACATTGAAGGCATCCATGAAGAGGCGGAAGCGGTGACGGGCATTTCTGTCAAGGAATTGATCCCGGCCGCTTTTTTGCGCAAGGCGCGGGAAGTGGAAGTGATCGACGTGACGCCAGAGACGCTGCGCCAGCGCCTGCTTGACGGGAGTATCTACCCGCACGACAAGGTGAATCACGCGCTGCAAAACTTTTTTCAGAAATCGAATCTGTCGGGATTGCGTGAACTCGCGCTTCGGGTAGTGGCTGAGGATGTGGAGGAGCGTCTGCAAAACGCGTACGGGCGCAACAAAATTCCGGGGCCAGTCGGGGCAAAGGAGACGATCATGGTGTGTGTGAACTATCTCGTGCGCGCACAGCCGTTGATCTCGCGCGGTTATCGCATGGCAAAACGCCTGAAGGCGGATCTCTACGTTTTGTGTGTCAGCGATGTGGCGGAGGATTTGATCTCCGAGAAGGAGCGGGAGCGCATTCGCCGCTTGAATCACCTGGCGATGGAGTATGACGCGGAGTGGATTCTTGAGCCGCGCAATGATCGCAAAGTGGGCGAGGTGATCATGAGCGTTGCTGAGCGGATGAACGTGACGCAGATTGTCTTTGGCCAGACGTCAAAAAACCGGCGGTGGCGCCTGGGGGTTGACGCGAGTCCGGTGCGGCACCTGATGCGCTCGATGCGCTATGTCGATCTGCGGATCATGGGGTGGGACAGCGAGGTATCGACGCCTCACGATCACGCGCACAGCAGTGAACTTGGCAGCAGTTCCCACCCACTGCGCGACGCGTGGGCGTGGGCAAAGGATGGGCGCCGCGGCAAGCTCACGATTTACATTGGAGCAGCCCCAGGGGTTGGCAAGACATACAAAATGCTGCAGGATGCGCGAGACTGGAAGAAAAAGGGTGTCGATGTTGTTGCGGGCTTGATCGAGACGCACGGGCGCGAAGAGACGATCGCACAGTTTACGGGCCTTGAAGTGTTGCCAAAAAGGGAGGTGGCCATTGGGATTCCGCTCTATGACGAGCTTGACGTGGAAGGGATCTTGCGCCGCAAGCCGCAGGTCGTTTTGATCGATGAATTGGCGCACACCAACGCGCCAGGGAGCATGCACGAAAAGCGCTATCAGGATATTCTGCTGCTTTTGGAGCGCGGAATCGACGTGGTGACGGCAGTCAACGTCCAGCATCTGGAGAGCTTGCATGACAAAGTGGAGCATATCACGGGTGTGCGCGTGCGCGAGCGAGTCCCGGACTGGTTCATGAAGGTGGCGTCTGAGGTGAAGCTGATCGACGTGACGCCAGAGACGCTCCAACAGCGCTTGCTCGACGGGAAGATCTACAGCCAGGACAAGATCGAGCGCGCCTTGAGCCACTTTTTTCAGATCGCCAATCTCTCGGCGCTGCGCGAAATCGCGCTGCTGGAAGTTGCAGACGACGTGGATCAGCGCATGGAGAAGGTGCGCGAAGATGAAGCGGCAAAACCGCGCGAGCGCATTCTTGTGTGCGTCAACCACCGTCCCCACTCGGAAAAGCTGATCCGCCGCGGCTGGCGCATCGCGGATCGACTCAACGCAGAGCTTTGGGTGCTTGTCGTCCTTGTCGATGAGAAGCTCTCCGAGCAGGAGGAGCACGACCTTTTGCGCATCCGCAAACTGAGTGAGCAGTTTGACGCCCAGTTTATCACGCGCCCTGTCGCGAACCACAGCGTCGGCTGCACGATCGTCGATGTCTCGAAGGAGCTCCAGGCCAAGCAGTTGGTGACGGGGCAACCGATCCTCGCGCGCGGACCACTGCAGTTCTTGCGCAAGACGCCGATTGACTATGTGCTTGAAAACGGGGACTTTGTCGATCTGCACATCGTCGGCATCGCGCGCGACGCTTAGTCGTTAGCGGCGCGCTCCTCGATTTCACAGCAGATGAGCCCGAAATAGGTGGGAACCTCGTAGGAGAGGAACTTGATGCGCCGCACATCCCGCGCAATGGCGCCGGCGAGAATCAGGGATTGCCAGATGCCGTCCGGTTTGGCTTCCTCGATAAAGTCGGGAGAAAAGTCGCCGAGCGCCTCGATCTCTCCCGCTTTGAGAAGCTGCACAACGCGTTTGTCAAGCTTGGCGGCGGACGGGTGGTATCCGTAGGGACCGCTCGCATCGTGCGCGTGCGCCCAGTCACAACTCGCGATGAGGCCAACGCGCTTGCCGGACTTTGCGACGGCGCGCGCGAGGGACTCGCCAAAGCGCAGGTGGTCTGCCATGCTGACGAGCCGCGACGGCGTGATCACCACCACAGGCACATCCGGCATGAACGAGAGAGGAATCTGCGCGCCCCAATCAAGCGCAAGGCACGCGAGGGGGCCGTCGCTCGTAGCGTATTGCAGGGCGCCCACCGCGAGATGATCGTCGGTCGCCGCTTTGACGATGGCGCGCGCGAGTTCACGGTCGACGGTGCACTCCATCGTTTGCTGTCGCCCCGCAAATTCGAGCGTGCCTTTCATGCGCGCGCTGCAGGCGACGGCAAACTGCCCGTCGATGCGCGTGCCGTGTGGCGTGAGCACGATGATCGTCTCGGGTTTTGCGGCCGCCATACCGAAGCCTAGCGTCTGCATGCTTTGGCGCGTTTTTTCCATCAGTGCCGGATTGTGCGGGGACAGGTCCTCCAGGATCTCGTAGCCGTGCGGCGTGATCGCAGAAAAGACGAAGGTTGGCATCGCATGTTCCCCTTTCGACTTTGTGATTGCAGATGTCCTGTGCGATGACGGTCTTTCGCGCCCGCAGGCTTTCGCTTGTTGGTAGGCGGTTCGGACTGCATCTTCTAGGGCGCGGTGTGCGGCTCGACGGTTGTGAGTTTTTCATAGAAATCGAGGTATTTATCCTTGTCGGCACTCGCCCGCAAGGCCATCGCAGTGCGCGGATGCTCGTCGAGCATGCCTGTGATCGCGTACGGGATGGTGTATCCCCATTCTACCTTTTCGCGCATAGGAATGAACAGCTTTTCCAGTGGCTCAAGGAGCGGGCGCACATCATAGCGCGTGCCGTGGAGTTGGCTCACGAGGAGTTCAGTCGGGCAGTTTCCGGCGGCGCGCCCCATGCCAAAGACGGATGCATCGAGGAATGTCACACCCTGCTCGATCGCCGTCAGGGTATTGGCAAACGCCATCTGCATGTTGTTGTGCGTGTGAATGCCGAGCGCCTTTTTCGGTGCGAACTTCTGAAACTTTGCGACAAGGTACTCGATATCCCGTTGGAGGAGGCTGCCAAAGGAATCGACCACGTACACCACGTCGACCGGGCTTTCGTTTAAAACTTCGAGCGCCTCGTTGAGGTCATTCTCTTTGGCGTGCGACACCGCCATGATGTTGAGCGTGGTCTCGTAGCCGAGGGCGTGAAACTTGCTGGCGAGGTCGATGCCCTTATCCACATCTTTCAGGTAGCATGCCACGCGGATCAAGTCGAGATAGCTCTCGCTGCGGTGCACGATGTCCCGATCGTCCACGCGCCCGATGTCGACGAGGGCGGAGAGTTTAGTGTTCGTTTTCTCGCCGATCGTCTCGCGGATCAGGTCCTCCGTCAGATACGCCCACGGCCCGGCGTTTGGAAGATGGTGCAGTTTGGGTGAGTTTTTGTAGCCGAGTTCCATGTAGTCGACGCCGGACCGGCTCAGCGCCTGATAAAGGGTGCGGACGAACGCCTGCGAAAAGTCCCAATTGTTCACAAGCCCGCCGTCGCGGATGGTGCAATCGAGCACCTTTACATCTCGTTGTTTGATCGACATGATCATTCCCCCTGTTTCGTTGCGTTGCGTTTTGTGTATTTGCTCATGAGTGCTAGAGCGTGCGGATTCATCAGACTCGCGCGCGGGCTGCCACACGCTTTGACCACCGCAGGCTGTGCCACAGAATGCAAATAGGCCGCGTCTCCCCCAGGGACGAGACACAGCCTCGCGGTACCACCCTGGAAGAGGGCGCGACCCTCCACCTTCCTTGTCATAACGGCGGCGCAACTGCGCGACCGACCTGGACTACTTCACGTTTCGCCCAGATAGCTCCGAAGTGTACTTCACGCGCAGTCATCGACCGGTTCGCATCACCCACCGGTTTTCTGAGCGATCGCCTGCGGCTACTCTCTTCATCTTCGCTGTTCGTGGTGTAAAATTGGGAGCATCGTAGCACATTCGATCTTGACCCGTCAATGGGGGGGATAGCGAACACACATGCCTTTGATACGGATGGACGAGAAACACCCTCCTTTGCGGCGCTTTATCATCATCCTTGGTTCAGGTGTTGGCGTTTCGAGCATCGGTGATTTCATGTATCTCGTCGCCATCAACATTTTGGTGATCGACACCACCCACTCGGCGGCGGCGGTTGCCGGACTATGGGCAGTTTCACGGATCGCCGCACTGCTTGTGGGGCCATGGGCCGGGAGTGTGACCGATCGACTCTCAAAGCGGCGACTCCTGATTCTGATCGAACTGATTCTGATCGAACCGATTCGCGCGGCGCTCATCGCGAGTCTTCCTTTTGCCCCCACGCTTGCGTGGATTTATGTGATCCTATTTTGCCTGGGGATTTGCGGCACATTTTTCGGGAATGCCTTTCTCCCGTATCAAACAAGGCTCATTCCCGATGTGGCGCGAAAGCGCTTCAACGCGCTGACAAGCACCCTGCGCTACAGCGCCTTTGTGACGGGACCCGCGCTGGCTGGCCTCCTGATGATCCGCGGGAATCCAGTTCTTCCCTTGGAGATTGACGCTGTGAGTTTTCTGCTGTCTGCGCTATCGTTTCTGTTGCTGCCGCGCGTGGAAGAGGGGAGTGGCGCGCCGAAGCGAAGCGGGGTTTGGCGTGTCGTCGTCGCGGATTGGCGGGAGGCTTTTGCAATTTTGCGGGCCAATCGGCGGTTTTTCATCCTGTTTGCGCTGAACGCGGCCATCGGCGTCTTTGCGCTGACAGCCGATACACAAGAGGTCGTCTTTGCGCGACAAGCGCTTCATCTCGGGCAACTCGGATACAGCATGCTGGTCGAGTTTGCGGGCGTCGGGTTTGTCGCGGGCTCGCTGATTATGATGATCCTCTCAAAACGCGCAAAGCTATCGTGGCTCATAAGCTCCGGCCGCCTGCTCCATGTCGCGGGATACCTGCTCTTCGCACTTGCGCACAGTTTCTGGCTGGCCGCATTCGGGCTGATTGTGCTCGGCATTTTCGGTTCTGCCGCAAGCGTTGGCTTCACGACATACACGCAAGCGATGATCCCGACTTCACACATGGGACGGGTCAACAATGTGATGACGCCACCTCTTCAAGTCATGAATCTGCTCTTCATCCTGCTTGGGGGTGCGGCTGCCACGGCCTTTGGCGTGCGCAGCGTGATGGTTTGCATGGCACTTTTGATGGTGGCGGCGGCGAGTGTGATGGTGGGGGTTACGCGTAATGGATGAACGAGACACAACAACGTCGCTTTTTGCGAATCCGCGCTTTTTGGCGCTGTTGGGCGGACAAGGCGCCTCCTATGTCGGGGACGCGGTCGCATCCGTCGCATTACCGCTGCTCATCCTGGCATTGACAGGGTCGGGGTTTCAAATGGGCCTCGTCGGGGGTTGAACAGTAATCGTTGAATCTGATTAAAACTATCTGTGTACGATCAATATGGATAGATTAGTGACGATAGGCGAAGCGTCGAAGGTGTTAGGAGTCTCCATTACGACACTCCGTCGTTGGGAAAAAGAAGGTCGATTACAGCCGGATGAAATAACGCCCGGTGGTCACCGCCA
>NZ_LPVJ01000015.1 GCF_001516615.1 Ferroacidibacillus organovorans
GCGCCACCCACACGACTGAAGGACGAGAGTTCTTTGAATCCAGGTTTACATAAACGAGCCATGGTTCACACCCACATCGCTAAGAGATAGGCCGTTAGATGCCTTCTCGTCGATTTTTGGGGTGTACCAGAAATGTCAATAGTTTTATTGTGATTTCATAAACTTTACACAAAAATAGAGATCCAAATTTATACAGCAACTGCATAACTCATGTCTAACCATATTCCATCGGCCAGTGACTGAATATCTGGCTCGGATGATTGATTCGGTGGTGGAGGAAGATTGAGAAAACTCCTTAATACTCTTTATGTGACAATGCCTGAAGCATACTTGGCTTGCGAAGGTGAAAACGTGCTTGTACGCATTGAAAGTGAAACAAAGTTTCGAGTTCCGATTCATAACATCGAAGGGATCGTCTGCTTTGGGTTTGCGGGAGCAAGTCCCGGTCTCATGCACCTCTGTTGTGAACGAGGTGTGGCACTTTCATTTCTGACCGAATACGGGAAATTTATGGGGCGCGTCACTGGTAAGGTTTCTGGTAATATTTTTGTGCGAAGGAACCAGTATCGATGGGCCGATGATGATGTCGAATCGGTAAGGTTAGCGAAACGCTTTATCGTAGCAAAGATCTTAAATGGTAGAGCAGTTTTGCATCGTGCAGTTCGTGATCATCCAAATTCTGTCGACAGCCAGTTACTAGGTAATATTATGATGGATTTGGGACGTCTCGCTAGCCAACTCGATATAGCGAAAAATCTGGATTCGGTGAGGGGGATAGAAGGTCAAGCCGCGAATCTTTATTTCAGCGGATTTAATCAACTTATTCTTAGTCAGAAAAATGCTTTCCGTCTGAATGGGAGAAACAGACGTCCACCTCTTGATCGCATGAATGCCTTGCTTTCTTTTTTATATACGTTGCTTTCTCATGAAATCGTTGCGGCACTAGAGAGTGTTGGCTTGGATCCGCAAGCTGGCTTTTTGCATCGTGACAGACCGGGGAGGGCAAGTCTAGCACTCGATTTAATGGAAGAGCTTCGACCGCACTTTGCAGACAGGCTCGCCGTGACACTCGTGAATCGCAACCAGATTGACCCGAGTGGATTCATTACAAAGGAAAACGGGGCTGTAGTGATGGAAGATAAAACGAGGAAAGAGATACTAACCGCGTGGCAGAAACGCAAACAGGAAGAAATGATTCATCCATACTTAGGTGAAAAAGTTACATTCGGGCTGATTCCCTACGTACAGTCGATGCTATTGGCCAGACATATTCGAGGTGAACTCGAAGACTATCCGCCATTTTTCTGGAAATGAGGGTATCTTATGATGGTCTTGATAACTTATGATGTGAATGTGTCGACGCCAATAGGGAGAAAACGTTTGCGTCATGTTGCTAAGCAATGTCAAAATTTCGGTCAGAGAGTTCAAAACTCCGTTTTCGAGTGCCTTGTTGACCCCACTCAATTCACCCAATTAAAGCATCGATTGGAGGCAATTGTAGATCCAAAAACGGACAGTCTCCGATATTATTTTTTGGGAAGTAACTGGAAGAGGCGTGTTGAACATTTTGGTGCCAAGGAAACGTATGACCCCGAAGGTGTCCTCATTATCGATGCGAACCCATAGTGCTCATTGATTTACCTAGATTTTCGCACCTCAGTATTTTAAGCACTCCACCACAATTTTTTCCACGCAGACTGGTTCAGGGAATCCGTTTTAATCGGGGTTCGCATTTTTGGGTCATAAAGAACTGTATGGTAAAGTGTTCATAGGTACCACAGTCGCACCCCGTGCGGATGCGTGGATTGAAACATGAAATAGCGATCTTTTTATCACTTGCAAAAGGTCGCACCCCGTGCGGATGCGTGGATTGAAACAAGGAGTCTAAAAATTCAAGGGCTTTAAAGTATCGAAGTCGCACCCCGTGCGGATGCGTGGATTGAAACTTAGCCCACGCTACACCCTGCCGGAACATCTGCAGTCGCACCCCGTGCGGATGCGTGGATTGAAACAAGGCGACAGTGCCGGCAGCATCATCAATAACGTCGCACCCCGTGCGGGTGCGTGGATTGAAACTCAGACCTCGATTT
>NZ_LPVJ01000016.1 GCF_001516615.1 Ferroacidibacillus organovorans
GAGCATGCTATAAGAAAATTCAACGGTTCTCCGAAGTCTGATTTCATTATGGTCGGAGACCGTAAACATGACATTGTTGGGGCAAATGCGAATGGCATTGATTCAATTGGTGTTAAGTATGGGTATGGTTCACAGGAAGAGCTTGTTCAGGCAAACGCAACCCATTTGGTAGATACTGTCGATGAACTATTTAATCTCCTGTCGCCGTGAGATTCTTATACAGGTAACGGGCGCGAAAATCTCAGAAGGCCATAGGTTTGCAGTTGCATGAAGATGCGTTGTGGACCTCTTGGTTGAGGAAAAATGAAGGCAAACATTTAGTGTTCAAGAATGTAAAAAAATACTTGATCCTGACGCAATGTCAGGTTGTAGGATGAATTTGCCGGCAATATCAATGTGCACGAAATGAGGGGATGATGGCGGAAAAAGAACGATGGAAAGTGGGGAATTGGCGAAGCTGACGGGCATTACGATTCGGGCGCTGCACCATTACGACCAGATCGGGTTGCTTGTTCCTTTTTTGCACTCTGGCGCTGGTCACAGACTGTATTCGGGAAAGGACATCGCTCGTCTGCAACAAATCATTTCTCTGAAGCAGTTGGGTTTTTCTCTGGACGAAATCGGAGAACTGCTTGACAACCCCAGTTTTCGTCCGGACAAAGCAATTCGAATGCAGTTGGATCGATTGGTTCAACAAATCCGAATTCAGGAAGACTTGCGGAGCCGACTGGAGCGTCTATATGAGTTGGTTCAAGCTCAACGAGAACTGACTGGAGAGGAATGGATCAAAATCATCGAGGTGATGAAAATGACGGAGAAGTATTTTACTCCAGAGCAGATGGAGAAACTCAAGAAACAAGGGGAACTTCTGGGAACCGAGAAAATCAAAGAGGTTGAGAACGAATGGCCAAGCCTGATTGCCAACGTACGCGTAGAACTGAAAAAGGGGACGCCTCCTGATAGTCCTGAGGTACAACTGTTGGCCAAGCGGTGGAAAGAACTCGTCAACCTCTTTACAGGCGGCGATTCTAGCATCACGCGATCCGCTGAACAATATTACGCGGAGAACCCGGACCGAGCAGCGGAATTCGGCATGGATAAGGAGTTGTGGCAGTACATCTCGAAGGCCATGGCCACCAGTTTAGTGACTGAACGACCCCCAGTAAGATGCAGGATAATTCTACAACAGGCCCTTGGTTCTTCACTTCCCAGAACCAGGGCTCCTTTTTATGCTGTTTCCCAAGCATCAATACTTTTCCCCGCATGGGTGTATACTAACGGTAAATCCATCCAGAGAGGATGATTCAACCGTGAACTCCAACAACGGCGGCCACAAATTCACCAACCGCCTGATCCACGAAAAATCGCCGTATCTCCTTCAGCACGCCCATAATCCAGTCGACTGGTACCCTTGGTGCGACGAAGCGTTCCGTATCGCTCGCAGGTTCAACCGGCCAATCCTTTTGTCCATAGGCTACTCGTAGCCCTGCGGGGCTACGAGTGGCAATATACGGGAATGGAGTAATATATGGACCTGTCACTGGTAGCGGGTCCGTAAACTACTCCTGAAGAGTACATAGAGGCAAGTTGGGTACGAATGCAATCATTTGAACGTTTTATGGATAGACCAGAATGGGTTGGCGTACGCGGCCGATGTCTAGCTTTATACCTCTGGAAATTAACTTTGGTGAACATAATCTAGGAAATTCAGGTGTGGGGTATAGCTCATTACGGAACGCCGTTTACACCTCGGTTCCAGCCAATTGGTAAGTTTTCACTCAAACAATAAAGCAGCGAGAATTCGAATTACACGATACAGACAAAGTAAACTTATGGAAAACAAAAAGGTCAATAAACTAATCAGAATTTGAAAAAGTATATGAACGTGAGTATCAGCAAAAGCTGTTTCTACAATGGATCCGACAGTTAGGAAAAGGGTGGCCGATATAGCGCGCATCATATACGATAAAATGTCGTGAAATGCACTGTTGGATGTTCGTTTAAGCTGCTTTAGTTGACTAATAATTTTCTTGTCTTCAAGCGCATACAACAATGTAAGTGCCGTGGATAAGAAACCAACTGAAATTGCACCGAATGTAACAAGGTCAGTTAGAATGTCCTTTAGATTTTGCAAAGGACCTAGGTCCAAAGCGTGGTATATGACAAAAACACCTATGCCCATGCCGGAACTAATAAGAAGTGGATATCTACGCTCAAATTTATATCCCACAATGTATCAATCCCTGCCGGCCACATTTTGAGCTTGAATCTCTGCCCTTCTTTTGTTATACGCATCTTCAAGAAAAATGTACATCTGCTTGGGAAACAAACGATTACGTCTTGTAGGATTAAAGGGATTTGTTTCGATCATTCGGTCATGCAGTAGATCAATGGGTAAAAGGGGACTCTCATCCTGCTCTCGGCCAGTCACCCGTAAGGCAGACACATATTCGCGATTTGCCAGCATCGATTCGATTAATCGACGAATCCCTCGAGGCAAAAGTGTTTCACCTCGAGCTCTTTCAGCTTTGATTTCGATGTTGGCTTTTCCACCGTCCAATTCACGCAAGAACTTTATCATTGCACTTGTGGCTTCATCAGAGTTATCAAAAATTTGAACATTTGATGGGGCTGCGAAGGAGACTTGTAATGTTCGAATTATATTTTGCCTCGTCATACGCTGCAAAGCATCAGTTGTTAAATATGGTGGTAATTCAAATTCGGCCCTCTGAATGAAATTCGAGAGATATTCGCGTAAGGCACCCGACTTGATACCGTAGTGGTTATACTGCATAACCAGTGTTTTAGAATTCTGGGAAGGATCATAGAGGAAAGACGAGCGTTCACCCACACCTTCGTCCTCTGCTAATGAAAAATCTTCGACGCTGCCGTCCAACCGTGCCTTTTGCGGGATTGCGTTCATTCTTATTTTGGTAATTGTTCCAAACCAAATTCCATCTCTAAGTTCTATTTCATTTACATTTCCGTATTCTTTCCACACCTTACGAGTTCGCTCTTCAACAGGTGTACTCGAAATTTGCTGAAATACGAAATCCAGAGATGCACTACTCGGTTCATCCACCCGATAAAAGTCAATTGTAATCGTCAATTTCTCATCCCCAACCCTATAGCATGTCCAAACACTAGTCGTTAGAAACTACGTCATTCCAATATGTTGCTTCGTTGTAGAAGGCTGCTTCCGAAAGCAATCGAAGGTGATGTTTCAAGTCTATGGGCAGTCTCGTAAAATTCACCCATTCATGGTTGCAACTTTATTTTAACAGGACTGCAGAATACACTTCGTGTATAGTAAGGGATCTGCGGCATTGGTATCGGGTTTTGAGAGCACTACAATATGTGTTGTCACATTCATGACGCTCATTGAATATTTCGATGCATTTCTGCAACTTTCTCCTTCGACAAACCAGTATGTTGTGCAACTGTCTCCATATCCATGCCGGACGCTAACAGGTTCCTCGCGATGTTTTCTGCTGCTTGTAATGCACCTTTTTCTCCTGCCTCTTGCGCCCGCAGTTCTGCCTCACGAACAGCGGCAGCATCATCTAAAATGACTTTTCGGCGAGATTCGTACTCAGACCAGGCCCGAGGGTCACGGCTAATGTCTTCCCATTCTGCAAAGGCTTTCTTCATGACGGAATCCTGCATTGCAATCGCCTCCAATTCTCGACGGATGTCTTCATTTTCTCCAGCTTCCAAGAGTAGCAACCAACGGACGAGCAAGTCTTCATGAAGGTTGAGAGCTTTCTTGCGCCAGTTCACCATAAGTTTCGAGATCTCCATGAAATGGATTTCCAAGACATCGGTGAGCAAGAATTTTTCTTCATCCTCAAATAGGTGGAACGTTGTATGGTATCGTTCGGTTGGTTTTACGAATCGAAAATTCAAGATGTTAATCGTAATGGTCTTCGCCAACTCTTTGTAGCCCATTCCTTCGTTCAATTGACCTGAATAGATTCGCGACCAGTAATACAGTGTGCGTTTCTCCATATCATACCGATTTGCGAGCTGAATTTCGATATTGATCCGCGCACCGTTTTCCGTACGTGCGTGAATGTCCAGAACCGATTTCTTGTCGTCCAAATGTTTAGGTTCCAGTTCTGAATTCAGAATTTCAATGGACGTGATGCGATCGTGCTCTGGAAGTTTCAGAGTCGCGTTGAGGAAGGCAATGAGGATTGGCTCATTTCCCTGTTTCCCAAACAACTGTTTGAAAGCAAAATCGACCTTTAAATCCATCAACGGCATCACAATACCACACCTTCATCATCGCTTGAACACATTTTACCATATCACTTGGCCTTAGTCTTTAGAAGTGCACAGTCATCGAAACTTCACCTGAATGTCGACTTCACCCCCGTTTCGCCTGTATTCGATCCGCCCAATGATCAGCTTCATAAGTCGGTTTCGTTCCTGCACGTCGATGGCGGCCTTCCAGGAGGCTTTGAGTTCGTCAATCAACTGCAGCCGTTCTGCGTGAGTGAGGGGCGTGCATCCGTCGAGGCTCTCCTTCAGTTGTTCATACTCGTTCTCCTTTTTCACAGTGAGATCCTTCAGGCGTTCCAGCCGCGTTTTGTACTCCGCTTTTGTCACATCGCCCATCACGAATAGGTCCTTAAGCCGATTCGCTCCGTCACGTAACGATTCGAGTTCTCGTTCTTTGGTGTGCAGCAGATGCTCCGTTGGGAAGTCTGATTCGTTGGTCTCAACGGGCGTTTTCAGGAGTACTGCCTCGTGTTCGCGTAGACTCTCCATAACCGCTTTTTCCACGTGTTCGAGTTCGATCCCGCGATTGCCACAACAATTCCCGAATGCATCGGTCTTTTGGCACTTCTTCACGAGTGTGCGCCCGTTTGGTTTCGGCTGGAACTGCAGGGAGTAGCCGCATTTGCCGCAGTAGAGTAGGCCAGAGAGAAGATAGGTGCCACGACGGGCGTGTTTGGGCTGAATTCGGCGGCTTTCCAGCAGTGTGACGATTTCCGCGTGTTCCTCCGGGGTCTTGACGGCAGGGTGAGCATTCTCGACGACGATCCAGTTTTCACGTGGGATCACTTTGAACGGTGCAGCTTTGCGTTTCTTGTGGAGTCCACCGCTCGTTTTGCCGTATACGACTCGACCGAGATGCACTTCGTTAAGGATGAGCCGGTACAGCACGCTTTCAGACCACAGTTTTCCTTTCGGTGACTGGATGCCCTGGCGGTTGAGTTCCCAGCAGACGCCGCTACACGTGGTACCGCTCAAAATCCGGTGCTTTATGAAGTTGTAGACATCCAGTTTCTCGGGATCTACATCCAGGCTGTGGGCTTCTGAGTTATACACGTACGGGAAGGGGGCAGGACCGTTGGTCCAGTGGCCGAGTCTTGCCCCAATTTTCTTGCCGCGCTGGAACCGCTTCTTAATCATTCGATATTCGTAGCGAGCGAAGACGCCTTCAATGTCGGTGATCAGTTCCTGGTCCTCATCGTTCAGGTCGTAGACGCGGTGAGGAGTCACAACGAGGGTGTTCGACTGCTGAAGGGTCTTTTCAATTCGCGCCCGATCCTCCTTGTCGCCACGACTGAGACGGTCATAGTCCATGACGACAACTGCATCATAAAAATCGTTCTTGATGTCCTTCAACAGACGTTTGAATTCAGGGCGAAAGTCGATGCTGTCGGAGCTGCCAATCTCCCGATAAATCACATAGCGCCAGTTGTTCTTTCGGACGAGATCGGTGAGTGCGGTTTCGTGTTTGAGTAGGACATCTTCTTCACCGCCAGTATCATCGCGGCTCTTGCGCAGGTACATGGCCACTTCGTAGATCTTCTTTGGTTCCATTGCGTGTCACCTCGATTGTCAGGTTATAGTTCCGGATGTCCATCTTTGCTCTGCAGGGCGAGTGAAGTCAACGGCAGGAGATGGAGAAGGCAAGGCTTCGCAAGAAGTCGATGGGGGAGCAGAAAGGACCGTCCATAAGGGCAATTCATCGTGAGGGATGTTGATTTGAGATGTCGTGTCGGATGGTCATTTTGCAAGTAAGCCGAAGCGCGTAGCGGTGGGCATGAGGTCTTTCTTGAATTGGGATCGACGTCCGATTTGAAGGAGTCAGGAACGATCTGCACAGTCTCGTGCGACAATGAAGAATTGCACCGTGAATGGCTTCGAGATCATATTGACCAGTAAATACGCTTGCTGAATCCGATACCGGCTATCAAGAAACAAGTAGGGGTGCGATGTAAGTATTGAACGGCGGGAGCATTTGGTGTTTTTAGAGAGATGGGTATGACTCGACTGGCGGCAGGGCTAAAGACTTTTATAACTGTTCAACGCGTCCAGGCTAGGTCGACTGTAACCAGAAATCCAACTTCTCTATGGACGCAGATTGCGCGGCACTTGGGATGATTTGATGTTAGGCTATAAAAGTGGACACGACGAACTGAGAATGTAAAATAAAATCATTCGAGGTGATGATCGTGCCAAAACCCTTTGATCGAGATTTTAAGTTAAACATAGATAAAAGCTGTTCCTAATAAACAAAAGGAAATGGCGTTACTTGTCCTGAATGAGAATGACGAGGTTATAGACGTATTTCATCACGATACTCAAGGTAACTTCGCCGCGATACGACGGGTGCCTATGCCCATTCATTCTGTGATTCTTTCGCTATACTTTACCTTGACCTTATTAAAATTGAACGCAGGTGAATGCCATGCTAACTATCCGCAATACACCGAATTTAGCAGGTATCGCGATATCTGGTGACGATCAGGACCTCGATACGCTATACCTGGCGCTACTCATGATCGTTGGAGATGAAGGGGAATACGGGAATTACGAAGGGGCGCGTCTTCGGATTCTCGGAGTGATGTATGACATTCGACATGCGTTCCAGGGTGATCGGGAATTTGAGTTCGTTGACAACGGTATGAATGCGGACAGGATGCGAATGTTGGAGATGATCACGCCGGATAAAAATTTGTATTACAAGTGCCAAGTTTACTATCCAGAGGCACTTTTCGTCACTATGGCAATCAACGACTTTATCCGTCTTTATGCTAAAACACATGCAAAGTCAGCCACTTACCCGTTGGTGGACAAGAAAAATCTATGGGATGCACATATTGTGACCGCTCGATTGTTTCAGTCGTTGATCGCGAATTGTCTGAAAGAAGCTGTGACAGAGGCTTCATACAAGCGAATCGTGAACCTCTTGCACAATGACTATACATGGACGGATGGCTACACGACGCAATACCTGGATATGTTGAACATTCGATATCTTGAAATCGGGGATAGAGAGCAAAGGGCGAAGGAGTTATCTTTAATTGTCAAACGAATGACTGAAAAAGGGAAGGAATATCGCCAAGTTGAAGAGGGAGTTAGGACAGTGGCACGGGAACATCATTGCTCTGTGGAAGAAATTCGTTTGATCGAGCATTATCCAGAGAAAATCGAGTGGTAGAAGGGCAGGGCAAGAGGGTTCAATGGGATAATTAAAGATTCTCGGTCGAATCATAGACCGAAAAAGGCAACAAGGCGGCTGAGGTTAATGTTAAATGGGAACAAATACCCGATTTGTGGAAGGGATAACAACTGCGGCAATGTTGCTGGCAAACCCCATGGAACATGTTGGTGTGATCAAGAATTCTTTCCGCAGGAGATATCCGACAAAATCCCATCAGGGTCGGAAAAAGGTGTATTTGTAGAACCTGCCTTGAAGAACTGAAGAGTGGAGATATACCACGAAGAAAAGGAGATATTTCAATGACCGAACACCATCACGATCATGACCATGGAGATGTCTTTCACTCCCACGACGCCAGCAAG
>NZ_LPVJ01000017.1 GCF_001516615.1 Ferroacidibacillus organovorans
AAGACAATTTTAATGCTTCTTCTTTGAATTCTTTGTCGTACACTCGCATCTGGATTCCTTCTTCCTTTTTTATCATTTTGTCCAGAATTACGAGTTTGTTGACTTCACTAAAATGATACTGCTCCAGTCTTGGATGCCATCCGCGTATGCTGTGCTGGCTTGGATGTCCATCAAGCCAATGTTGTTGCATGTATTTTGAAGGGCCCCTTGGAAGAAAAACCACAGATGGTCATTCAGGAGTTTTCCACCGTATTGTCGGGCTTGCTCGAACTCTCTGACTGGCTAACAGAGCATGGTTGCACAGAGATCGCTATGGAGAGCACGGGGGTCTATTGGAAACCAGTCTTCAATGTCCTCGAAGCGACCTGTACGGTCACACTTGCCAATGCCTCTCACATCAAGAACCTACCCGGGCGCAAAACCGACAAAAAAGATGCACAGTGGATTGCTGAGTTGCATCGATGCGGTTTAGTGTCCAACAGCTTTGTTGCCCCACGTGAGATTCGTGAACTTCGTGATCTTACTCGCTATCGCAAAAAGCTCAAGGGATATGAGACCTCAGAACGCAACCGAATCATCAAAGTGTTGGAAGATGCCAACATCAAGATTTCCACTTTCATGAGTGACGTCTTCGGGAAGTCTGGACGTCTCATGCTTGATGCACTGGTGAACGGTGAAGTCATTGAACCAGAACAGGTTGCCGATTTGGCAATCGTGTAGCCGCTCGCGCTGTTTGACGGTGAATGAGCGGTTTTTTGTTATCCGCATTGACGAAGGATTTTGTCAATGATT
>NZ_LPVJ01000018.1 GCF_001516615.1 Ferroacidibacillus organovorans
CAATAGTTTTATTGTGATTTCATAAACTTTACACAAAAACAGAAATCCAAATTTATACAGCAACTGCATAACTCATGATCCACATCACGATACCCATATGCTAACAAACTTGGATTCACAGTGAAATGTTTTTTTTGTATGACTTTCCTAATGTTCGTGATGAAGGAGAAGGAATTTTCCTCGTTCTCCCGAGTTGAATCTCGCTAGTTTGCACTTTGGAATTTTGCGTTGCCCATCACATCGATTTGCCCTATAACCCTAAGACGATCACTGGTTAAGGAGCTGCCACAGTGCTTTCTCCCGTGATTCTGACCTTTTGGAACGTTCCGCCATGGGAGACTCCAGTTCCGGTCATCGTCCAATTGCGCCTTTTTGTGCTGCTCGAATTCTGTGCGATACTCGACCAAATCGATGTGGCCCCTTACGCCAATGAACACTCGATTTCCTCGCACGATGTTGGCTTTGGTATACTCCAGATAGATTTCGTCGCCTTGAATGGTTTTGGCAGATATCGTTTTGAAACGGCTGAGAATGGATCGATCAGCCTCTTTTTCGATGCGAAGGATTCCTGCGCCGATTTCACTCACGCGGGAGGGGCCGTACAGATTTATTGTGACGTTCTCGGAGTTTAGAAAACCGGAAACTTTTAAGGTGCCGTGACTCGTGATTCCCGAATACCCAATCGTCGCTGTCCGAATGTACAATCAACAGGGTGATCATACACAGCATTACGACGCCTTCAGGATATCAAAACATGGTGGAATCTTGTTCTGGCGTGCGGCAGATGAGCGTTAGTCTTTAAAAAGGGTTTTCGAGAGGATCAGGGGACGAATGAAACGTGGAATTATGCTTCTCGTTGTCGCCACCATTCTTTGGGGTGGCAATTACATCTGTGGTCGCTATTTGGCGCCTGCGTTGCCGTCTAACTTGCTGAATACCGTTCGCTGGGCGATTTCCAGCCTGCTCCTTTTTGGCTTGCTGTCCATGAATCATAAAAGGCTTCCGCTCTTTTCGCAGTGGAAGAAGTTTGCACTTCTTGGCTTCGTGGGTATTTTTGCGTTTTCAACGCTCACCTATCTGGGGCTGCGCAGCATCAGCGCCGCACAGGCGGGGATGATATCGGCGGGGATCCCCATTGCCATTCTCCTGTTTACGCCACTCATTTTAAAAGAACGTGTCAAAGCCAAGGCGTGGACGGGCGCGTTTCTATCGATCATTGGTGTGGTGATCTTGATTCGAGGGGAGCACGCGGCAAACGGCCACTCGTCGATAGTCGGAGAGATTGAGATTGTCCTTTCCTGTATCGCGTGGGGGATCTATACGGTGCTTGGGAAACGCTTTGGAAAGACGATGGACCCGCTGACCATGACCGCAGGCGCCGCCGTATACGGGACGCTCTTTAGCGCACTGAGTTGCATTGGTACGGTGCGTCTGAACATGATTCACATGACGCCTTTGGCCTGGCTCTCCGTCCTCTATGTGAGCACGTTCGCATCCGTGGGGGCGTACCTCGCGTGGAACACGGGGGTAAAGATCGTGGGTGCAGGCCGCGCTGCGCCGTATATCAATTTGCTGCCGGTTTGGACCGTGATTTTTGGCATCCTGCTGCTTCGCGAAACGGTGTCGATATTGTCGGTCGGCGGTGGGGCTGTCACCATTCTTGGCGCGGTTCTCGCGAGCCTATAGGGAGTTTAACAACAACGTTAAAAGACCTTGCGCTATAATGTAAGGCGTTGGGAATAGATGAAGGATGGTGAATGGGTGTGAAAAGCGTAAGCCCCTACGTCATTGTGGAGGATGTGGCGTCGTCGGTCGAGTATTACCAGCGCGTGTTTGGCGGAGATGTAAAAATCCTGAATAAACAAGATGGCACCGTCATGCACGCAGAACTTCACCTAGCGACAGCCTGATTCACTTTTCGGCAACGTATGGCCGTCAGCCCGTGAGTGAGAATGTGAAACTGATTGTGCAATGCGAAAGTGAAGACGAGATTCGCACTACATACGAAACACTGAAGGCAGACGGGGAAGTTACCGTTGAGTTGCAGGATACATTTTTTGGCGCGCTTCACGGACAAGTGGTGGATCACCGCAATCGAATCTGCTTTATTCTCAACTATTTTAAACGATAAGGAGAGAAATTCCCCTTGGCACAAAACCATATTCAGGAATTCCGGGCACTGTTGCAGAAAATTTCCGATTATGACAGCGCCATCGCGCTGCTTTCCTGGGATTCGCGGACAAAGCTTCCGAAAAAAGGGGTTGAAGGCCGCGCACAAGTTCTCTCGACACTCGCGGGAGAGCGTTTTCGCTTATTGTTGGGAGAGCCTATGGAGCAGATCCTGGAGGCGCTTGCGGATAGTGAATCATCGCTCGACGAGGTGACTCGGCGCTCGTTTTGGCGAATGCGAAAACAATTGGAGCGCATCAAACGCGTTCCGATCGATCGCCTGGAGGCGTTTGCGCGATTGACTTCGAAGGCGGAGGCGGTGTGGGTTGACGCGCGAGAAGCAAACGATTTTGCGTCGTTTGCCCCTTATTTGACGGAGATTGTCGAGATGAAGCGCGAGTTTATCGCGTATCGCGACTGGAAAGGTCCCGCGTATGACGCGCTGCTCGATGAGTATGAACCTGACTTGACAATGGCGACCCTCGATCCGCTGTTTGCCAAACTGCGCGGGGAGACACTGCGCCTACTTGATCAGATCCGCGAAGCAAAGCAACCGGATACATCAATTCTTGAGCGTTTCTATGACCCGCAAAAACAGCGCGCATTCAGTCTCACGATCCTTGAAAAGATCGGGTATGACCTGCAGGCGGGACGACTTGACGAGACGGCGCATCCGTTTCAGACGACGATCTCGCTTGGCGACGCGCGCGTGACGACGCGTTACCTGCCGTATTTCTTCAATTCGGCGATTTTTGGCACGATCCACGAAGGAGGTCACGCACTCTACGAGCAAGGGGTTGACCCTGCGCTCTTTGGGACGCCGCTGTTTGGCGGGACGTCGATGGGCATTCACGAATCACAATCGCGGTTCTTTGAGAACATTCTCGGGCGCAGTATGCCGTTTTGGGAGCGTTTTTACGGAGATCTTCAGGTGGTGTTTCCGGATGCGCTGGGGGATACGACACGGGATGCCTTTTACGCAGCAATCAACGCGGTTAAACCCAGTTTGATTCGTGTCGAGGCGGACGAACTGACCTACAATCTGCACATCATGGTGCGCTATGAGATCGAGAAAGCGTCGATTTCCGGGGATGCGCGCGTAACAGACCTGCCAGAACTGTGGAACGCGCAAATGAAAGAATACTTGGGGGTTGTGCCTGATTCGGATGCGAATGGGGTGCTTCAGGATGTGCACTGGTCGGGCGGCGATTTTGGCTATTTTCCATCGTACGCGCTCGGGAATCTCTACAGTGCGCAGTTCGCAGAGAAACTTGAGGAGGAAATGCCCAATCTGTGGGATGATGTGCGGCGTGGTGAACTCATGCCGATACGAGAGTGGTTCCGCGAGCGGATTCATCGATTTGGCGGACTGCGCGAGCCTGGAGAATTGGTGCAGGATATCACGGGACAACCTTTGAAGGCAGACGCGCTGATCCGCTATTTTGAGAAAAAATACGTGCCACTCTACAGGTTGTCATAAATCGCAGGCGTGCGGAAGTGCTACATTCTCGCACTTGTCCATATACTCCCATGAGAATGATGGACAGGGGTGCGTGGCTGTGCCTTCAAGTCGTGCAATGGTCAAGGGTGCGGCCATCCTCACATTGGCTGCGATTCTCTCCAAGGTGATGGGCTCGATTTATACGGTCTTTTTGCAGAATGTCATCGGTGACAGCGGGATGGGACTCTATCAGATGGCTTATCCCATCTATGCAACGCTTCTCATCATCTCAACGGCAGGTTTTCCGGTCGCTGTGTCCAAGTTTGTGAGCGAGCATGCAGCGTTTGGCGATGTTGAATCGGCGCGCCGCGTCTATCGCGTCTCATCCGTGCTGCTTGGTGTGCTCGGCATGGTCACGGCGGTTGGTCTCTATCTTTTTGCCGCACAGTTTGCGCGCATCTCCGGGGATCCGCGCTCGGTTTATGCCATTCGCGCGATTGCACCGGCCCTTTTTATTGTGCCGATGGTGAGCAGTTTGCGCGGGTACTTTCAGGGCTGGCAGCAAATGAAACCGACGGCGATCTCGCAATTGATTGAACAGTTGATCCGCGTCACGACGATTCTGTGCGGCGCGTACATCGCGATTCGCCTTGGCATGGGCAATTCAACGGCGGCTGCCGTTGCCGCGTTTGGCGCGGTGACAGGGGGGCTGGCAGCATGGGGTGTCCTCGCAATCTACGCATGGCGCGCGCGTAAGCGAGGGAGTCTTGAGCGAACACATGAGAGCGCGGGACAAAGGGGTACAAGTGAAAGAGCGGCACAGCGCGGTCACGCGTCGCGCGAAGGGCGAAAGAGCACGCGTTCGCTCGTGTGGCAACTGATTTACTATGCGGTGCCTGTCAGTTTGGGGGCACTGGTCATCCCGATCATCAGCAACGTCGACGCGTTGACCGTGACCAATCTTTTAAAACATCAAGGATTCACTCAAGAGGCAGCGACGCGCGCCTTTGGTCTATTGTCAGGACGCGCGTTTAAACTGGCGATGCTCCCGGCGACGCTCGCGAGCTCTGTGGGTGCAGCGCTGCTTCCCTCGGTCTCAGAGGCGCACACCCTGCGCAACGAGAGCGGTACGGCCGAGCGCGTGCAAACGGGGTTGCGCATGACGGCGCTTTTCTCAATTCCTGCGGCGGTTGGGCTCACTGTTTTGGCGCGCCCGATTGATATTATGCTGTTTCGCAATGCGGCGGGATATCACAGCATTCAGATATTAGCTGTCGCTACGGTGTTTAGCACGCTACAGATTGCGCTTGCCGCGAGCTTGCAAGGGATTGGTCGCGTCTTCATTCCGTTTCAGAGCTTGCTCCTTGGAACCGCTGTGAAAATTGGGCTAAACTTGCTTTTAGTCCCGCACTACGGCATAGACGGCGCGGCGATGGCAACGGCCGCGAGCTATGGGGTGGCTGCGCTGTACAACCTCCTGGCGCTGCGCCGCGTCATCTCGCTTGGTTCGTCTTCGCGCGATTGGCTCTTGCGCCCCCTTGTGGCATCTGGCATTATGGGGGCATTCACATTTGCGGTCTATCGCCAGTGGGAGAGGATCCACGTGATCTTGTCAACGCGGCTTGACGCGACGGTTGTCACGATGCTTGGCGTGGGTGTCGGCATCGCGGTTTACCTTATCGCACTGCTCGTTTCAGGCGGACTCACAGATCGCGAACTCTCGGCGGTTCCTAAAGTGGGGAGGCCGCTTGTTCGCACGTTCAAGCGAATCGGCATCCTCTGACAAGAAAGGGTGGAAACTGTGGGCCGTCTTACGGTCATAGGATTAGGTGCGGGAGCGCTCGATGCGCTCCCGCTTGGCGCGTATCGGAGGCTACTTGCTTCAAACGCGGTGTATTTGCGGACGGATCGCCATCCTGTCGTTGACGACTTGCGCAGGGAAGGTGTGTTATTTCAGAGTTTTGACGCTATTTATGACCAAGCAGATGATTTTGATGAGGTATATACGAAAATTGTTGAGGAATTAGTTGCGGCCACTGCAGAGCGTGGAGAGGTGCTTTACGCCGTTCCTGGCCATCCGGCAGTTGCCGAAAAAACGGTACGCCTGTTGCGCGAGCGCATCCCGAGTGCTGGTCATGAATTGGTTTTCGGACCGGGGCAGAGCTTTCTTGACGATTTGTTTTTGCGTATCGATGTCGATCCGGTTGAAGGCGTGTTGTTACTTGACGCGACCGATCTCGCGGCGCGCCAGCTCAACCCGCGACTGCACACGGTCCTTTTGCAAATGTACAATCCGATGATTGCCAATGAGGTCAAGATAACCCTGGCGGAGGTCTACGGCGATGCGTATGAGATCCTTCTCGCGCAGTCAGTCGGCGTCGCGGGCCAGGAACGTATGCAGCGCATACCGGTCTATCAACTGGACCGCCTGGAAACGATCGATCATTTGACGACACTGTACGTTCCACCGAGTATGGATGCGCATCTCTTACGCCGCCAGTTTCACGAACTGCGCGCGATTGTGGCCCGCTTGCGCGGGCCTGATGGATGTCCGTGGGATCAAGAGCAGACGCATCTCTCGCTATGCCGCTATGCCATTGAAGAGGCGTATGAAGTGGCGCACGCCATTGAACAGGATGATCCGGATGCACTTGTGGACGAGCTTGGCGATTTGCTCTTGCAAGTGGCGCTGCATGCAGAGATTGGCGCAGAAGACGGACTCTTCACCATGGATGACATTATCGGCCACTTGAACGAGAAATTGATTCGTAGGCACCCGCACGTTTTTACAGAGCAGACGACGCTCACTTCAGACGAGGTCATATCCAATTGGCAAGCGATCAAGGCAGAGGAGCGGCGCAAGAAGGGCACAGAGCATGTTACGTGGATGGATCGCGTCAGTCGGGCGCTTCCTCCTTTTGCACAGGCCATCAAACTGCAAGCGCGCGCGGCGGAGGCTGGATTTGATTTCACAGACGCCGTGCAGATCTATGCGAAGGTGGATGAGGAGGTGCGCGAGCTTTCGGAGGCGCGTGGAATGGACGAGAGGGAAGACGAATTTGGCGATATCCTCTTTTCGCTGCTTAATTTGGCGCGCTTCTACGAGATTGACCCGGAATCCGCCCTAAAACGCGCAAATTTGAAGTTTCGCGCACGATTTGACCACATGGAGCAGGCTGCGGGCGAAAAAAACCTGGAAATTCGCGGGTTGAGTCTTGATCTTTTGGAGAAACTTTGGCAAAATGCGAAAGAAAACATGAGAAATGAAGGAAATACGTTAACTGACAGCGAATAGTCAGTTTTGGAGATTCTCCCATACCGGAAGGGGTACAGGCCCATGAATAAAATTGATCTCGTCAATAAGATTTCTGAGAAAAGCGGTCTCAAGAAAAAGGATGTCGAACTGACGGTCAACACGCTGCTCGACTCGATTTCTGAAGCACTGGCAGCCGGCGACAAAGTTCAACTGATCGGATTTGGCACGTTTGAGACGCGCAAGCGCAAAGCGCGCAGTGGTCGCAATCCGCAGACTGGCGAATCGATCGAGATTCCCGAATCCTCCATTCCCGCATTCAAGCCTGGGAACAAGCTTCGCGAATTCACGAAAGCGTGAGGCTGGATAAATACCTCAAAGTCTCTCGCTTGATCAAACGACGCACACTCGCCAAAGAGGTGTGTGACAACGGCCGCGTGAGTGTGGGCGGTCGGGTGGCGAAAGCGGGGACTGAGGTTTCCGTGGGTGACGCGATCGAACTGCGCTTTGGCTCGCGCACGATGTCGGTGCGTGTAGAGAAAATCGCGGAGAATATGCGTAAAGAAGTGGCTCACGAGATGTACACGGTGCTTTCTGACAACCGACTGCCCGATGACCTTGAGAATGAAGAGGACGACTAAGCGAAGCTCGTCCTCTTTTTTGCTTCCCGAGGTTCTAACCTTTTGCCGACTGCCATAGAGTAGTACCGAAACAACGCGGTATCCTAGTGGCTCCGCAAAGGTTCGGGGGGATGTCCTTTGGTCGATGAGCGAACGCATCGAGAGTTTGACAAACATCAGGTGCTCAGTGTCAACCGTCAGTTCACGGAAGTGACGGGCGTACAAAACATTGAGTCGTTTGACACGAAAGAGTTTGTTCTTCAGACGTGCAGCGGGATGCTATCCATTCGCGGGGAAAATTTGCACATCAAAGCGCTGAGTCTGGAAACGGGTCTTGTGAGTATTGAGGGCGTTGTTTTTGACTTGGCCTATCTTGATGACGGATATCACGGCGCGGAAAAGGGAAAAAAACTATTGTCGCGGCTGTTTCGCTGATTTGCGATGGATATTACAGTTCAATACGCGACTGCGACGCTGATGGCAATGACAGGCGCGCTTCTTGGCATGATTCATGATGTGTACCGAACGGCCCAGCGCGAGTGGAGATTTTTGCGGAGATTTTCGGCACTTTTTGATCTCTCTTTCTGGCTTTTTGGCGTCGTTTTTGTTTTCACCCTGCTGCTTGGTGTCAATCACGGCGAGGTGCGCATCGTTATTTTTGCACTTCTGCTCGTGGGTTACGCGCTCTATCATTTTATTGCAAGGCCGCTTGTCATCGCCAGCACAGTGTTTATCCTGCGGTTTATCTACCATGTGATTTTGTGGGTTGGACAAGCGATCTACGCAATCTTCATCCGCCCCATTCTTGCAGTGTTGCGAGGTATCCGCCTGCTTGTGCGCTCGATAGACCGCGGGCTTTGGGCGATGGAACCGATCGTGTTGTGGCCTGTGGTCACGGCAGGAAGATGGCTAAAGCGGTGGGGCATTCATCTGGCCTTGCTTGGAATAAAAAAAAATGCGTCCAAGCCTTATTTTCATGAAGGAAAAATGGGGTCATGTGCAGAAAAGAATTACAAAATGGATCCATCCTCTGGGGGACGAAAGTAACCAGGATGCGTCAGAAGATGACCAAGAGGAGTAGCGGTTCCCATTCACTTCTCGGAAACGGTAAAGGAAGATTGAATGAAACAGCCTGCAAACGTGGTGCAGATCGCGTCAGGATCGCGGTTGCGCAGTCGCTTTAAGCTAAGGTATTTGGTGGTTTCCGCGTTTCTTGTCTGGGGA
Organism: Ferroacidibacillus organovorans; assembly: GCF_001516615.1. GTDB lineage: Bacteria > Bacillota > Bacilli > Alicyclobacillales > SLC66 > Ferroacidibacillus > Ferroacidibacillus ferrooxidans_B. Next base: position 8,708 of record NZ_LPVJ01000018.1, read on the forward strand.
GGATACGTCTACTTTTTTGTGCAGCGACCACTGCTTGAGCAACAGGCGCTTGCCAAGGAACAGGTTACGAACCAATTACAAAATGCAAAACTCCTTGCGGCCTCCCTGTCTCGCCAGGTCAAGAATCTCTCTACGGATTCGTATATCGCCCAGTTAGCTGAACAGAAATACAATCTCATTCAACCAGGTGAGATTCTTTTTACTACAGGAAACGCAAACAACCGACCAAAGTAAGTTTGCGAATTCTTGACACCTTTTTTCAAGCATGAGTATAATCTGTATTGATGAAGTGATGATCAGAGGGGGACCTATCTCTTTTATGGCAATTGAAGTGGGCAACAAACTTGAAGGGAAAGTCACAGGTATCACTCATTTTGGGGCTTTTGTGTTATTGCCAGGAGGAGAGACGGGCCTCGTACACATCTCTGAGATTGCTGACTCCTATGTGCGAGACATAAACGAACACCTGAAAGTAAACGACCCAGTTATGGTGAAAGTGATTAACCTTGATAATAATAAAATTGGCCTTTCGATCCGTCAGGCGCAAGATCGTCCGCCAGCGGCAGCGCGTCCTCCGCGCCGTCCACATAGTGGCGGTGGGATGAATCGTCAGACGTTTGAAGACAAAATGAGCCGATTTATGAGAGATAGTGAAGATCGCCTGCAAGCGCTTCGCCGTAGCGATTCGAAGCGTGGGGGCCGCGGTGGTCGACGCGGATAGTTTTTGTGAAAAGCAGCAAGCCACATATCTGGCTTGCTGCTTTTTTGTGGAAAACTCCCTATCAAGGGGTGGTTTCTGCGGAGTGAGTGTTTCTTCGATATTTGTAGTAGACGCGATTCAGCATGACCACAGACCGTTTGTCACCATCTCGAAACGCGCGCGTCAACTGGTTTTTAAGCCATGTCGGCATAAAAGACAGCTCCTTGTTCAGGGATGCTACACTATACGCCTAACACCTCATTGTGGTCCGAGAGTTTCAAGACAGTTACATTCGCGCGCTGAAATAGTTCCAGTGCATACATATCGACTCGGTATGCTTCTTGATAGATGACACGAGTGATCCCCGATTGAATGATTTGTTTGGTGCACTGCAGGCAGGGGAAGTGCGTGACATACATTGTTGCGCCTTCTGTGCTGACACCAAATTTGGCACATTGCAAAATCGCGTTGCTTTCTGCGTGAATTGTGCGTATGCAGTGATCGTCAGCAATGTTGCATCCGACATCCTCGCAATGTTCATCGCCTGACACACTCCCATTATAGCCCGAGGCGATCGTTCGCCGATCTCTGACAAGGACTGCGCCCACTTGTCGGCGTGGGCATGTCGCGCGTGTCGAAACCATTGCGGCGACTTCCATAAAATAGTGATCCCAGGGTTTGCGCACGTCCGTGGTTCCCCTTTGTTTTTGCCTCATTATGGGGTTTTCCCACGATGTGCGCAACTCACGCAACGGAGTGAGAACTTTGTCGTAAAATTTGCCTATTTTCCATACAAATTGTGACAACCTTCGTACTGTCACGTGGGTAGAATAAAAACTATTCTATGCGCGGGTGGTGCAATTCATGAATCAAAATCGGATGTCGATAAAAAACAGTCGTCGTCGCACGCATATTCATCTCGTACGCACTTCATCGCAATCCGAGGCTGCGCCGCCGGAGCCGACTGTAAAAAAACAGCATCCGCAGCAGGCGAAGCAGGCGTCGATGACCGTGTGGCAGCGGTTGTTATTGATGTTTTTTGTGCTCATCGTCGGTGTTTTGTTTGGACGCGCCGTCATTGTCGGATCGCTCACCCCATTTCCTGTCGCCGCATTTGCAATCGCTTTGCAGATGCGGCGAGGTACAGCCTTATGGCTGGCAACGGGGCTGTTGATCGGTAGCGTTTCGCATATGTCTGCTGGCACACAGCCGCTCATGCTTGCCAGCATGCTGATCTCCTTTGCCATCATTCAACGCGTGATGAAGGCGACGAAATCGTTTGAAGTTTCCTCGCTCCCCTTTATCGCGGCAGCCGTGGACTTTGGATTTCGCATTGGTTTCTCTGCCCCGCTAAATGGACTAAACAGCTATACGGTTGTTTTTTCAATGGTTGACGCATTGCTTTGCGGACTGTTGGCCTATATGTTCATGCAACTGCCGCAAACCATCCAGTGGAATCGCTTAAACGATCGCACGCTTGGCATGGAAGAGTGGGTCGGCATTCTCATCATTGCTGCGTCTTGTCTGACCGGATTGCACGGATTGGCTGTGGATCGAGTTCAACTTGAGCCCATGGTAGCCGGGTATCTCGTCCTCTCTCTCGCATCCGTTGGCGGAGCGGGGATCGGCGCCGCCTCAGGGGTCATCTGTGGCTTGATCATTGCACTTGGCGGTGGACAAAGCGGCGCAGACGTGGCCTATCTCGGGTTTGCCGGACTTCTGGCTGGTGTGTTTCGCGATACATCACGCTACGTGATGGGAATCGGCTATCTGATCGCCTCTTCGGCGCTGGCCGTCGACTTGCTCGGCATGCGTGGTGCAGAGGGGGCGATGATTGCGGCGGCTTTAGCGACGCTGCTTTTTTTGGTGACGCCAAAGCGAATGCATCACTTCCTGGCGCGCTATGTCCCTGGAACGACGCACTTTCACAATCGCCAACTAGACCAGGCGCGGCGCATCAAAGATTTGATGACTTCGCGGATGGATGAGATATCTCGCGTTTTTCAGGATCTTTCGTCTACATTTCATGAGACATCGAGTGAGCCTCCGGCGCTCGATCCGGAGAATGTCACGCTGCGTACGATCGACACAGTTCATTTTGATCTCTGCTCACACTGTCGCCGCCAGCGTGACTGCTTCGAATTGAAATGGCCAGAAACGCACAAGGCCATGGCGCAGACGCTCGCAGGCATTGCGGCAAACCCGCGCATGACGGTGACAGAGATGCCCGACGCGATGGCGCGCATATGCATCAAAAACGATCAGTTGCTGACGACGATGAAGCAGGCACGGCACATGACGGCGCTAGAACACGCAGTTCAGGTTCGCATCGCTGATGCGCGGAGCCTTGTCGCATCTCAACTCGACGGTGTCGCGTCCATGATGAAAGGATTCTCTCAGCAGTTGCAGCGCGAAAATGGAGAGAGTGTCCGTCAAGAGAAACAGATCATTGATGCGCTCTCATCCATAGGGTATCAGGTGCATGGCATCGAGATCATGTCATTGGAAGAAGGTCAGGTAGAAATCCAGATCTTGGAGCAAAACCCATCTGGGCATGATGAATGCGCAAAATTGGTGGCGCCGATTCTTTCTGATCTGCTTCGTGAGACGATCGCCGTGCGCAAAACGGAGATGTCTCGCGACGGATCCTACCAAGTGGTTACACTCGGCTCTGCGCGCAAGTATGACGTGATCGCAGGGTATGCGAGTGCGTCAAAAAATGGTGCACTGCATAGTGGAGATTCGTATACGACAGTGGATCTTGGCACGGGACGTTTTGCAATCGCACTGAGCGACGGCATGGGAAACGGCGAGCGCGCTCATCAGGAGTCAAACGCAGCGGTGCGTATGGTGCAACAACTGTTGCGGGCAGGATTTGATGAGACGACAGCTGTCAAGACAGTCAACTCAGCGCTCGCCCTTCGCTCGCAGGAGGAAATTTACGCGACCCTTGACCTTGCCATCATTGATCTCTACACACTGCAGACGGAGTTTCTCAAAGTCGGTTCTGTTGCGACATTTGTAAAACAGGGCCGAGTGGTGCGTTCACTCACCGGAAACAGTGTGCCAATCGGCATTTTAAACGAGATTGACGTACAGACCATCACGGTTCGGCTGACTGAGGGAAGCTTCTTGACGTTCATGTCCGATGGAGTGCTTGACGCCGTTTCCCATATGAAAGACCCGGAAGAGTGGGTGCGCTGTCAACTTGAGCGTCTAGATTACAGCGATCCACAGGTGATCGCGGATCTCCTGCTCGAATCGGCTGTCCGCGCGTCAGGCGGCGTCATTCGTGACGATATGACCGTGGTCTGCGCGCGCATTGGTCCGCATCGGCCTCAATGGGCGACGATACCGATTCCAGAAGTCCCAAAGCTTAGAAATCCGCGACGCAAGCGCATCCCTACCCATCCTGCCAACGCAGAGCGCCTTGTGAAGCTTTGAGAGAGGGATGAAATGGCCCGCCTGGGGGCAAACTAGGAAGTAAAACATTGATGGAGTGGTAGCCAATGCGTGAAGAACCAGGAATCCGCCAAATCCTCTTGATTACGGACGGGTGCTCCAATGTGGGGACAGACCCAGTCTACGTTGCGCAGTGCGCACGTGCGCGCGGGATGACGACAAGTGTCATCGGGATTTTGGATGAGGGGTCGCTCGGCGAGCAGGGCAGGCGCGAAGCGCAAAATATCGCAGAGGCAGGCGGAGGCATCTGCCGCTTGGTGCAGGCGCATGATCTTTCGCAGACGATGCAAATGGTGACGCGGCAGACGATGCAACTGACACTCCATCACGTCGTAAACGCGGAACTTCGTCAATTGGTCGGAGAAACGTCTGATGGACTGCCGCCGGAAACGCGAACGAAGGTGGCGCGGTTCGTTGAAACGATGACGGATGAGATCGAATTGACCATTGCGCTCGTGCTTGATGCATCTGCCAGTATGCAGAGCAAAATGGCGGCTGTTCGCGAATCGGTTCGGGATCTGGAATTCGGGCTGTCCGCCAGGCGCGGCGCGTATGAACTGCTCGTCGTAACGTATCCAGGCGCGCGCGGCGAGGCGGTCGATCTCGTCAGACAGCGTGATTTTGCAGGTGGGCTGGCAGATTATATCGGACGTTTACGGCCATCCGGGAACACGCCGACGGGCCCGGCGCTGGAGGCTGCGATGGGTGAATTATTGCGCAATCGAAGTGCGGACGTACTCGAAGATGGACGATCTGGAGATGTGAGGAACCATGTCGTATAAAATTGCAGACGCCACCGACATCCCGAGATTTGCAGAAGGGACTGTGCTGACGGGGCGTTTTTCAAAACGTGCGTACCGCGTAACGTGTTTGATTGGAATCGGCGCAAACGGCGCTGTCTATCTTGTGACGGATGATGAAAAACAGCGCTATGCGCTCAAGGTGAGCGCGCAGGCTTCGGCGCTTGCCGTTGAGTGCGATCGACTGCGCACGATGGCAGATATTTCCCGGGAACTCCATGTCTCACCCGATGTGGTGGAGCTTGATGACGTCTATTTTGCACATGCCTATTGGCCTGTACTTGTGATGACGTACATCGACGGTGAGGCACTTGACGAGTGGATCAAAACCAAGGCGAATCTACAGCAGTTCCCGATTGTGCTCGAACAGTTGGTGACGATGCTCGAACGCCTGCATGATGCAGGCCTTGCGTACTGTGATATCAAGCCGTCAAATTTCTTAATCGAAAAGACATCCGGGCGCTTGACCATGATTGATTTTGGCGGCGTCACCGTCATCGGCCAAGCCGTCAAGGAATTCACCGAGCCGTTTGATCGCGCGTGGTGGGGGTTCGGCTCGCGCAAAGCGGACGTCCATTATGACCTTTTTGCAGTTTGCATGTTGGCAGTGCATCTTCTTCGCCCGATTCCCAAACACGATTTGAAGCGCCTTGCCACCGCACATCCTCGCGAGCGTCGCGCTTATGTCGCGAATCAAATGAGTATGCCTGGTCCGCATCTTGATTTGCTTGATCGGCTCTCCTTTGTGCTCACAAATGATTGTACGAGCAGGGACGTCCTTCGTATGCTTCAGGCCTACCTACGCTCCACCCAGCGTACGGTGCCATCGTATGCGCTTGCAGGCTCTACGCGAAAATCACGCCGTCGCTGGGATTCCACAGACTATGGACTACTGGCTGCAGTTATCGTTTTTGCGTCGAGTCTTGTCGGTATTCTTGTCGTGAGTCGCTAAACGCTATCCCCCTGCGCACGCGTCGTGTACAATTCAGGTAATATGATGTGCGGGACGCAATTCGCCGCGCACGCGAAAAAGCGAGCGGAGTGATAGCGTTTGGATGAACACGCGCTTCTTGATTTATTAATCCAGGCATCTCGTCTGTTGCTCTCGTGCGGAGGCGAGACATCACGCGTCGAGAAGATGATCGATCATCTGGCGCGCGGTGCAGGTCTCTCGGATGACCAAGTTCAAAGTTTTGTGACGCCGACGGGAATCTTCATATCAGTCACAACGGAAAATGGCACGACAACGCGTTTGTGCCGTATGCGCGAGCCGGGGCAAATGGACCTTGGGCGCGTGACGGCCATCAATGATCTTTCTCGCCGCTTTGCCTCGGGCTCATGTACGCTTGATGATGCGATTGGTGCATTAAAGCGAATCGAGGCGGCGCCAGCGCGTTATTCGCGAGGGATGCAACTGCTTGCCGCGATGATTTCAAGCGGCAGTTTTGCCGTTGTGCTCGGTGGCACGCTGATCGATTTTGTCGTCGCAGCCGTCGCGGGATTGACGGCACAATCGACCGTCTCGTGGCTCAATCGCTTTGTGCCGCGCTTTTTTGGCGTGCTCCTCGCCGCACTGATCGCCTCCCTTCTCGCAGAGGGCTTTGGTGTACTTGTTCACTCAACGTCACAGGGCGCAATTACGATTGGCGCAATCTTGCCGCTTTTACCGGGACTTGCCATTACAAACGCCATTCGCGATTTGCTCGCAGGTGATTTGCTGGCGGGTGTCGCGCGGGGCGCCGAGGGACTATTTACGGCTGTTGCTCTCGCGGTGGCCGTCACGCTGTCCATTGGCGTATTCGCTCATTTTTTATAATCGATCTCAACGTTTATCTTGTTTCTTAGCATGATCATTGTGGTGGAGGGTCATTCTTGATTGCGAGCCTGTTTAGCATCTTGGCGACCATTGCGGTCGGTGTTTTGTATCAGATTCCGCCAAAATCGATCCTGCCGATCGGTTTCTTGGGGCTTATTGCGCATCTGCTCTATATCGGGGCGCTGGATCGCGGATTAAACGTCGTTGTCGCGGCTTTTTTGGCAAGCCTCTGCGTAAGCTTAATCAGTGAAGGGTTTGCCCGTCAGTTCCGGATGCCTGTCACCGTTTTTGCGGTTCCGGGTGTCGTCAGTCTTGTTCCCGGATCGAGTGCCTATATGGCAATGAGAGATTTCGTGGTACACGAGAACGTCACCGGGATCTCCATGCTATTGGAGGCGGCGTTTATTGCGGGAGCGATCGCGTCAGGTCTTGTCATGGCAGGCGTTGTGGCGCGTGCCGCATGGGGGTGGCGCGTTGGATCCCGTCACTGAGGCGCTTGCACAGTTCATGCTTCGTTACTCTGATTCCCGCATTCTTTTTGCAGTGAGTGGGGGACGGGACTCGATGGTGATGATCCATGCCGCACTTGCATGCCGTGAATTCAGTGGTGTGGAGATTCACGTAGGGCATGTTCATCACGGGTTGCGGGGAGAAACGGCGGATCGCGATGCATCCTTTGTGAAAACATGGTGTGAAAACGTCGGCATTCCGATTCATATCCGCCAGGTCGACGCGCCAGAGCGCATGGCGCAAACGGGTGAGGGCGCTGAAGAAGCGGCGCGGGCGCTTCGCTATGATGCGTTGCTCGGGATGTGTAAAACGTATGGTCTCCATGTCATCGCAACAGCTCATCACGCACAGGATCAGTTGGAGACAATCCTCCATCACGTTTTTCGCGGTACGGGTATGCGCGGCATGCGCGGCATGAAAATGGTTACAGCGCGCGGGGCGTTTCTGATTGCCCGACCGCTGCTTCATGTGCGACCCACTGCGCTGACGGCGTATCAGTGCAAAGCGTCCGTGCCCTTTGTGCACGATGAAACGAACGATTTGCTTGATTATCGGAGAAATCGCATCCGGCATACGATCCTTCCACTGTTGCGCGCAGAGTTTGGTGATCATCTCGACGATACAGTGGGGCGCATGGCTGAGGTAGTGCGCGAGGAAGATGACGCCTTGCAACAAATGGCACAGGCGATCGCACGTCAGTGCGTGGTGTCTTCCCGAGAAATTGTTACGATCGTGAAACAAACGCTTCTAATGCATCACGTCGCTTTACAACGGCGAGTGGTTAAACTAGTATTAGAACGTTTACTGCCGTTACAATCATGGGAATATCGCGATGTCGAGCGGATTCGCGAGCTTGCAACAGGCGGTGAAGCCGGGCGGCAAGAACTGTCGAGTGAGTGGCAGGTTGCGGCGACAAACCGCTTGGTGCGACTGGAGCGACGTGTTGATGTCTCGCGTTGCGGGTTTGCGCTTCAACATCTTGCGCATGGCGATTGCCTGCGTTTTTCTTGGTTTCATCTCACGGTTTCTCCGGAAGGGAATACGTTGAAAAATGTATGGCAGATGCGTTTTGCGGCGCTTGCGGAGTTGGCATTCCGCCCTTGGCAAACAGGGGATCGGGTTCGGGTAAGCGCAACGCGTGAACGACTCGTGTCGGATTTGTTCAATACATATCGCGTGCCTGCGCCGCTGCGTCGGCTATATCCGGTTTTTGTGTATCGCGGACGCATCCTTTGGGTTCCGGGACTCACCGATCCAATCGATGATGGATTGCAAAAACAGGGCGAAATGGTGTACACCATTTCTGTGCACCCTATCTTTTTAAACAATCCAGCAGATCATGTGTAGCATTGTGTGCATGACACCAAGGCGTGAAGGAGTAAAGAGGTTGCATCCAGATATTGAATCAGTTCTCTGCTCACGAGAACAAATTGACCAACGAATTCAAGAGATGGCCAAGGAGATTTCAGCGATCTCTACTGAACAACCGCTCATTGTCGTCGGAGTTCTCAAGGGTGCATTTTTGTTTATGGCAGACCTTGTGCGAAATCTGACGATACCGCTTGAGATGGATTTTATTGCCACGTCGAGCTATGGGGCGTCCACCAAGTCGTCGGGCGTTGTCCAAATTCTAAAGGATCTTGAGCGGCCGATTGAGGGACGTGATGTCCTGCTGGTGGAAGATATCGTCGATAGTGGATTGACGCTCAGTTATCTTCGCGACTCACTGTTGCGTCGCGGCGCAAAGTCGGTGCGCATCGCGTCTGCATTTGATAAACCGAGCGGACGAACTGTTGAGATTACACCAGATTTTGCAGGATTTACAGTCCCCGGGCACTTTTTAGTCGGCTATGGGTTAGACTATGCGGAGCGCTATCGCGAACTGCCGTATGTCGGCGTGCTGAAACCGTCGATTTATGCAGGGGCGCAGGATTGAATGCGACTCGCGCGAAATCTCGGGAACGCATAAGGCTCGTGCCATTTCCTTCCGCATTGTGTTACAATATCTGAGCCTTGACCGAGAGGAGGTAGGGAATGAGACGTTTCTATCAGAGTGCGATTTTTTATCTGCTCATTCTACTTATCATCATTGGTGTGCTCCAGTTTCTGGTGCCTGGATCGAGTTCAAGCCAGCCGCTTTCATGGAGTCAATTCAGAACTGCAATGCAAAATCATGAGATTCAATCGCTTCAAGTGACGGCGGATGGAACAACGCTTCAACTGCAGGGCCAGTTAGTGAATAAGACGCAATTCACCTCTCGGGCACTCTATTCAGAAGCGCTTGTCAACCAATTGAGCAGCCTGCCTGCGGATGTGACGATCTATCCCCAACCTAAAGAATCGTCATGGCTAACGTTCTTAAGCACGATTGTCCCATTTCTCTTGTTTTTTGTATTGTTCTTTTTCCTGTTCAATCAGGGGCAGGGCGGCGGCAATCGCGTCATGAATTTTGGCAAGAGCCGAGCGCGTCTCTACACGGAAGAAAAAAAGCGCGTCACGTTTGAAGATGTGGCAGGCGCAGATGAAGAGAAAACAGAGCTTGTGGAAGTGGTGGAGTTTTTAAAAGATCCGCGGCGGTTTTCCGCTGTTGGCGCACGCATTCCAAAAGGCGTTCTGCTCGTTGGACCGCCTGGTACAGGAAAGACGCTCCTCGCGCGCGCGGTGGCGGGGGAGGCTGGCGTTCCGTTTTTCAGCATTAGCGGTTCCGACTTCGTCGAGATGTTTGTCGGTGTCGGTGCGTCACGCGTGCGCGATCTGTTCGAACAGGCGAAAAAGAATTCGCCGTGCATTATTTTTATCGACGAGATTGACGCAGTCGGCCGCCAGCGCGGCGCAGGTCTTGGCGGTGGGCATGATGAACGCGAACAGACCCTGAACCAATTGCTCGTTGAGATGGATGGCTTTGGCGCGAATGAAGGAATCATCATTGTCGCCGCCACCAACCGTCCAGACATTCTCGATCCGGCACTTTTGCGCCCAGGGCGCTTTGACAGGCAGATCACGGTTGACCGTCCGGATGTGCGCGGACGCGAACAGATTCTTAAAGTGCACTCGCGCAATAAACCGATTTCAAAAGATATCAACCTTGATGTGATTGCCAAACGCACGCCTGGCTTTACAGGGGCGGATCTTGAGAACGTGCTCAATGAAGCGGCGCTGCTGACGGCTCGTCGAAACAAGCCAGTGATCGAGATGAAAGAACTTGATGATGCGATTGATCGTGTCATCGCAGGGCCGGAAAAGCGCAGCAAGGTCATCAGCGATCGGGAGAAGCGCCTCGTGGCGTTTCACGAAGCAGGGCACGCGGTGTGCGGGTATTATCTAAAGACGGGAAATGTCGTGCACAAGGTGACGATCATCCCGCGGGGAATGGCTGGCGGTTATACGGTGAGCCTGCCAAAAGAAGACCGCAGCTATATGACGCGTGAAGACATTATGGAACGCGTGATCGAACTTTTGGGCGGACGTGTCGCCGAAGAGATCGTTCTTGGAGAAATCAGCACAGGCGCTTCGAATGATCTGGAACGCATCACCGATATCGTTCGTCGCATGATCATGGAATTTGGCATGAGCGAGCGCTTGGGGCCAATGCAGTTCGGGCATCGCCAAGGGCAGGTCTTTCTCGGGCGGGACATCGGGTCTGAACAGAATTACAGTGACGCGATCGCGTACGAGATTGACCAGGAGATGCGTTCGGTTATTGACGAGTGTTATGAGAGGACGCGCGCGCTGCTCACAGAGCATCGCGAGAAATTGGATCTGATCGCGACAACTCTGCTCGAGATTGAAACGCTCGACGGGGAACAGATTCGCCAACTGATGGAGTATGGACGGCTTGTTGAACAAGACGACGGTCCAAAGGTGACCATCAACGGACGGAGCGCTTTTGGTGACGGTCCGACGCCCACGTTGACCTGATAGCGATTTTCGAGCGAGCGAACCGGGTGCCTCTTGAGGCACCCGGTTCGCTATAGGATCAAAAATTGAGGTGAGCGAACTGTTACTTGTGATCGATGTGGGGAATACAAACATTGTTGTTGGCGTCTATCGCGAAGCATCGCTGGAACATCACTGGCGTTTGCGCACGTTGCGCGATGAGACTGAGGATGAACTGGGATTACATATTAAATCGCTTTTGGCGGATGCTGGACTGCGTTTGAGCGATATTGACGATGTGATTATTTCGTCAGTCGTACCACCGCTGATGCCTGCGCTTGAGCGGATGTGTCAGCGCTACTTCGGGCACCCACCAATGATTGTCACGGCAGATCTTGTGCCGTCTCTCTCCATTTTGTATGATACACCGCGCGATGTTGGCGCGGATCGTCTGGTGGATGCGATAGGCGCGATCAAAGAGTACGGTTATCCGCTGATCATCGTGGATCTTGGGACGGCGAACACATTTAGTGTCATCGATGAAAAAGGGCAATATCTCGGCGGCGTCATTATGCCAGGGATTCAAATCTCGACAGAGGCGCTCTTTCAACGGGCAGCCAAACTGCCGCGTATTGAATTGGTAAAACCGCCTTCCGTCATTGGGCGGAATACCGTTCACGCTATGCAGTCAGGCATGATTTTTGGGAGTATTGGGCAAGTGGATGGAATCATCAAGCGCATCCGTGAAGAGCTTCCTCTCCCGTATCGCGTCGTGGCGACGGGCGGGATCTCTGAACTCGTCTGCTCGGAGTCTGAGTGGATTGACGTGGTTGATCCACTGCTCACGCTCAAGGGTCTGCGCCACATTTGGAACATGAACGCCGAAAAAAAGCGTGAAGGAGATCAAGCATGACAGGCGATTATGTGGCAACGGGAACAACGCGAAGCGGCCATATCGTCGGCTATGCGGCGCGCAGCACAAATCTTGTGAGAACGCTTCAAGAGAGACATGACACATGGCCTGTCGCATCAGCGGCGTTGGGACGTGTCGCGACCATGGGCGCGATCATGACGGTGGGACTTAAACGGGATGATCATCAGGTCACGATTCAAGTGCGTGGAAATGGGCCCTTGGGCAACATTCTCGTCGTGGCGACAGGTCGTGGCGATGTCCGTGGCATGATTGACGAGCCTCACGTCGAATTAGAGTTAAACGCGTATGGCAAATTGAATGTCGGGACGGCCGTCGGCTGCGAAGGCTCGCTTTATGTGACAAAGGACCTCGGCCTAAAAGAACCTTACCGTGGATCAGTCCCTCTCGTATCGGGCGAAATTGGAGAAGACTTTACGTACTACTACGCGGTGTCTGAACAGACTCCGTCAGCCGTCTCTGTGGGTGTTCTCGTCGACCGCGATTTTTCGGTGATCTCAGCGGGCGGCATTTTGGTGCAAGCCTTGCCAGACGTCGAAGAGGAAGAACTGCGCGCGCTTGAAGATGCAATGGCCCGTTTGCCGAATGTCAGCAGCCTGATTCGCGACGGAGCGACGCCTGAGGATCTCTTGAGAATGGCTTGTGGTTCGAATCTGCAGGTACTTGACCAAAAACCTGTTCAGTTTCAGTGCACGTGTAGTAAGGAGCGATTGGGTCGCGTTCTCTTGTCGCTTGGGCGTGACGAGCTCAAGAAGTTGGCGGATGAACAAGAAACAACTGAATTGGTCTGTCACTTTTGTTTGACCAAATATCACTTTACACGTGAAGAGGTTTTATCATTTCACGATGTCGCGAAATACTGATCGGTAAAGTCGGATTGACGCGTTTCTGTCTACATTGTACAGTTAAGGAGACTGGAAAAAACGGTTTTGATAGCGCAATGCTTTGCAACATCAAAGAAATGGGGGGATTTTCTCGTGAAGACAGAGGATCGCGTCACATCCTTGATCGGTAAAACACCCGTTGTCAAGTTGCGCACGCTTGTGCCTGCAGAAGCGGCGGATGTGTATGTAAAACTTGAATGGTTTAATCCGGGGGGCAGTGTCAAAGACAGAATTGCGCTCGCTATGGTAGAAGATGCGGAACGCTCAGGAAAATTGCGTGCAGGGGATACGATTGTTGAACCAACCAGTGGTAATACTGGGATCGGGCTTGCGATGGTAGCGGCGGCCAAAGGCTACAAGGCAACTCTCGTTATGCCAGATACGATGAGTGTGGAACGCCGCAGCCTGCTTCGCGCGTACGGAGCAGAAGTGGTTTTGACACCTGGCGCGCAAGGAATGCGCGGAGCGATTGCCAAAGCAGAAGAGATTGCGCAAACCAATCCTGAGAAATTTTTCATTCCTCAGCAGTTTGATAACCCAGCCAATTCCCGCGTGCACGAAGAGACGACGGGGCCAGAGATTGTTGAACAAATGGGTGGACAGTTGGATGCGTTTGTCGCGGGTGTTGGCACGGGTGGCACAGTGACTGGCGTTGGACGCGTGCTTAAGCGGGAAATTCCGGATTGCAAAATCATTGCAGTAGAGCCGACAGACTCTCCTGTGCTCTCTGGAGGAAATCCTGGGCCACATAAAATTCAGGGCATTGGAGCGGGTTTCATTCCGTCCATTCTTGATGTAAAATTACTCGACCGCGTGATTCAAGTGCGCAACGAAGATGCGTTTGAAATGGCGCGCGCTGTGGCGAGACAGGAAGGCGTTCTCGTTGGAATCAGCACGGGCGCGGCTGTCTTTGCCGCAATCCAGGTTGCCAAAGAATTGGGGCGCGGCAAGCGGGTTTTAACGATTTCTCCCTCGAATGGCGAACGATATCTGAGTACAGCACTTTTTCAATTTGACTGAGTAAGGAGGGACGTCGTTGAAACTTGCCACGCAACAGCGCGAGCGACGTTCAATCCTTGCGTCTTTGGGGCAGCGAACACTTGTCATGGGGATTCTTAACGTCACCCCGGATTCATTCTCTGACGGAGGACGCTATATCGATCCTGCACGCGCGATTGAGCACGCACTTGATATGGTTGCACTGGGGGCGGATCTGATCGATCTCGGGGCAGAGTCGACACGGCCAGGACATGAGCCGCTTAGCGTAGAAGAAGAGTGGCGTCGCATTGCGGCGGTTCTCGGACCGCTGCGTGAAGCGATCGATGTGCCGATCTCCATTGATACGTACAAAGGTGAGGTGGCCGGCAAAGCGCTTGCCGCCGGGGTGGATTTGGTCAACGACGTATGGGGTGGAAAGCACGACGATGGAACGCTGCGCGCGGCCGCAACGTGGGACGCTCCAATTGTCTTGATGCATAATTCGACGGATGAACCTGAACTTCGCGGGGATATTGTAGAATTGGTTTGTGACGCGCTGCAAAATCTCGTAGAGCGAGCGATCCGAACTGGGGTTTCGCGTGAAAAGATCATACTTGATCCGGGGATCGGGTTTGGGAAAACGATGCAGCAAAACTTGCGTTTGATCAACGAGACGGATGCGATCAAGCGATTGGGGTATCCTGTCTTGGTTGGCACATCGCGTAAATCAGTGATTGGTCACGTCTTGAATGTGCCTGTTCAAGAGCGAATCGAAGGCACTGCGGCGACGGTTGCACTGGCGGTTGCCCGTGGCGCCGATGTAGTTCGCGTGCATGATGTGGGTGCCATGGCGCGCGTTGTTCGCATGACGGATGCGATGGTGCGGGCATAATGCATCGTGACTACATGATCTCGCTTGGTTCAAATGTAGGACAGAGAGAAGATTACTTGGTTCAGGCGGTCAAACACATCGCACACATGCCGAAAGCGTGTGTGCGTGCGATTTCCAGCGTTTATGAGACGGAACCCATGGAACTTCTGGATCAACCCCAATTTCTCAACGCAGTGGTTCACGTGGCATCTCCGGAGGATCCGTACGCCATGTTGCGTTCGCTCCTTGAAATTGAACAGGCGATGGGGCGTATACGTACAGTGCGATATGGGCCGCGCGTGATTGATTTGGACATTTTATTGTGTGGCAAGACGGTGATTGCCGATCTGCCCGAACTGATGATTCCGCACGAACACATGCTAAAGCGAGCATTCGTCCTTGTTCCGCTTGCAGAACTCGCTCCTGAGATGGTGCATCCGCTGACCGGCAAAACAATCCGCGCCTTGTGTTCGGCGGTGGCTTCGCGCGAAGGTGTGCGCCGTTTTGGATCGCTGGGATCCTGGGGTTGATACAGAATAGAGAATCGGGACGCGAGAGGATATTTACCTCTCTATCGATTCGTTTTTACATTTTAAGGAGATGGTTTGGATGTCAGCACACGGCGTTGTGCATGCACCGCTCCAAATTGGCGGTGTGGCACTCGACAACCCGGTGATCTTGGCGCCGATGGCGGGTGTCTGCAATCCACCTTTTCGCAATCTGGCAAAACGGTTAGGCGCAGGAATGGTTTGCGCTGAGATGGTCAGTGACAAGGCGCTTGTGCATAAGAATGAACGCACACAGCATATGTTGACCATCGTACCGGATGAACACCCTGTCAGCTTGCAACTGGTGGGATATGATATTGAAACAATGGTTCAGGCAGCAGAGATGGTCGGTAGTGCGACAAATGCTGACATCATTGATATCAATATGGGCTGTCCCGTTTTGAAGATCTACAAAAATGGATCGGGCGCCGCCCTTGCGAGGGACCCATCGTACGCGGCAAAGATTGTTGAGGCTGTTGTAAAACGCGTCAATAAACCTGTGACGGTCAAGTTTCGAAAAGGATGGGACGATGAACACGTCAATGCGGTGGAAGTGGCAAAAGCTGTCGAGGCGGCAGGTGCCCGTGCTGTTACCGTCCATGGTCGAACGGCGCGCCAAATGTACTCGGGTCGGGCTGATTGGTCGATCATCCGCGAAGTAAAGGAGGCGGTCTCGATTCCGGTGGTTGGAAATGGGGACGTTGACTCGCCTGAAGTCGCGCTGCAGATGCTTCAAGAAACGGGGTGTGACGCGGTGATGGTGGGCAGGGCTGCGCTTGGCTATCCGTGGATCTTTCGAGAAATCTCACACTTTCTCGAGACGGGAAACAAGCTTGCCCCTCCGGATGTGCAGGAGCGAATTGCAGTTGCGATAGAACATCTCCATTTGCTTGTGGAGGACAAAGGCGAGTATACAGGAGTGCGCGAAATGCGCAAACACGCGGGTTGGTATGTAAAGGGCATCCCTGGCGCGGCGGTCTTGCGTGATCGTATCAATCTACAGGAGACGGTGGCGGGTATGGAGGAGATGTTGTTGGAAATTCTTCATTCGTCCCGGGTGAGCGCGTGATGGTAAATTCATCCGAATGTTTCGAGGGTGTTTGTACAAGTATCCATCATTGACATGTAAAAGTTGCTTTGTGTGTAGGATAAAAAGAATTCCGATTTTTGACTGTGACGCTGATTCACAGAAGAAGATCGGCCGTTATCATCTCGTAAAATGGGACATTGAACATTCATTGACACTCCACAATCCATACCCTATAATTACCGCAGATTCTGAGTGAGAGTGTTTGTGACGCTTTTACAGATGGAGCATCCATGATGCTCATAGGACGATGAATGCGTTTTATAGGGGTCGCGGTGTGGCAAGAGGGGCAAAGGAGCGAAACACATGTCTGAAAAAGAAGTCCTTGTAACACCTGCTGGATTGAAAAAATTGGAAGATGAACTGGAACATTTAAAGTCTGTCAAGCGGCGTGAAGTTGCGGAACGAATTAAAGTGGCGATTAGCTATGGCGATATCAGCGAGAACTCCGAGTATGAGGATGCCAAGAATGAGCAAGCATTCGTAGAAGGGCGCATCATTACGCTTGAGAAGATGCTGCGCAATGCGCGCATTATCCATGATGAAGAGATCGACACGGGAGTCGTTAGTATCGGGTCGACGGTTACCCTTCGCGATATGGAGTTTAAAGAAGATGTCGAGTATCACATTGTAGGATCAGCAGAGTCTGATCCGACAGAGAACAAGATTTCCAATGAGAGTCCAGTTGGGCGGGCGTTGCTCGGAAAATCGGTCGGTTCAACGGTTGAAGTCACCGTGCCTGCGGGAACCATTCAATATGAGGTTCTCGATATTCGAAAGTGACTGCGGGGACGCCGATTCGTCGGCGTCTCTTTTTCGACGTATTGATTGAAACATTCCGATAATTACACAGAGCGATGAAAGGCGGACATTGGTTTTGGAAACAAACCTAGGGGATCTAAATGGACAGGCTAATGGATCAGAAGGGGAGAACGTCAGTCGCAGTGAGCGCGCGTTGCGTCTTTTGAAGCTTGCGGACTGGCGTGCGCTTGGCATTGATCCGTTTGGCCAGAAATTTGAAGTGACGCACCATGCCCAAGATGTACAGCAGATTGGTGAATCAATGACGCGAGAGGAACTTGATCAACAACGCATCAACGTAAAGGTCGCAGGGAGGATCACATCGCGGCGCGGTCACGGAAAGGCGCAGTTTGTCCATCTGCTGGATCAGGAAGGTCTGATGCAGATCTACGCGCGTGTTGATACCCTCGGCGCAGAAGGATATACACGTTTTGAGATGCTTGATATCGGAGATATTCTTGGCGTCACTGGATACCTGTTTAAGACGCAGCGGGGTGAAGTTACAATCCATGTTGAGTCGTTTGAGCTGCTGAGTAAAGCTGTCCGTCCGCTTCCTGAGAAATGGCATGGATTGAAGGATGTCGAGACGCGCTATCGCAGACGCTATGTCGATTTGATTGTCAATCCAGAGGTGCGCAACACGTTTATCAACAGGAGTAAAATTATTCAGTCCATGCGCAAGCATTTGGAGGCGCAAGGATTTCTTGAAGTTGAGACACCGACGCTCCACGCGATTGCCGGGGGCGCCGCGGCGCGGCCGTTTCACACGCATCACAACGCACTGGAGATGCCTCTTGTCATGCGAATTGCGCTGGAACTCCACTTGAAGCGTTTGATTGTGGGTGGGCTGGATCGCGTGTACGAGATTGGGCGTGTGTATCGAAATGAGGGGGTGTCAACAAGACACAACCCGGAGTTTACGATGATGGAGCTCTATGCGGCGTATATGGATTATGAGGATATGATGCGACTCACGGAGGGCTTGATTGAGCAGATTGCGCTTGACGTGTGCCACACGACGGAGATCATCTATGCAGATCGTCCAATTTCTCTAAAGACGCCCTGGAAGCGTGCGCATATGGTGGATCTGATTGCAGAAACCTGCGGGGTAAACTTTTTTGAGGTGAATGATCTGGATGAAGCGCGCGAACTTGCCCGCAAGCACGGTGTCACGTATGGTCAGAATGATCGCATTGGGCATATCATCAACGCCTTTTTTGAACAGAAGGTAGAAGAGACGCTTATTCAGCCAACGTTTGTCTATGGACACCCTGTGGAAATATCGCCGCTTGCGAAGAAAAATAAAGACGATCCGCGGTTTACAGATCGCTTTGAATTATTCATCTCAGCGCGCGAGTATGCAAATGCGTTCTCGGAGTTGAATGATCCGATTGACCAAAGAGAGCGCTTTGAGGCACAACTGCTGGAGCGTGAGCAGGGGAATGATGAGGCTCATGAAATGGATGAGGACTACATCATGGCATTGGAGTACGGCATGCCTCCCACAGGTGGCCTGGGTATCGGCGTTGATCGTCTTGTGATGCTTTTGACGGATCAGCCTTCGATTCGCGATGTGTTGCTGTTTCCGTTGATGAGGCATCAGGACGAAACTTCAAAGCGCTAGAGGTGTCAAATGACGTTATCGAGGATCGGGCATCGCAGAGAGATGAAGAAGGGGCGAGAGAAGCTTCCGTCACTTGCACAGTTTTTTCGAACCCCTGACGGTAAACCGATAATCGGCTTACGCTCGCGACACTCAACCCAATACCTGCTCTCTTCGCGAGAAGTCCCGGTCAGCGGTCTCGCATTTACGTATTGGTTGATGGCAACCTGGCAGAGGCAGTTTGGCAAGCGAGTTGAACGTGGATTTCCGTTTCGCGCGACGGGAGAGCTGCCGGTTGATCTTGACCCGCACGGATTATCACTGGTGGCACTTCCAGGCCTTCGCACGCAGTATCGAAGGACGCTTGATTCGTACCGTCGGATATATGAAGAAGCTGGCGTGTCGGGACTAAAGCGGCGCGCCCAATCGCGGCGCGATGCTGCGGAGGATGAAGTAAGCGCCTATTTGGCGATTCACTTTGGTGATCGACTGATTCGGCGATACGATTACATTCGCGGTTTGACACGCCCGATTCTTGAAGACTGTGCGGCGTTTGCGTGGTATAGCGCGCTTTCTGAAGAGGGACTCGCGCACGAAGAAGCGGCGCGCGCGGATTTGCTAGAGCGTATCAAACAGGATATCACGCGCCTTGCGGGTGAATATGTACCGTTGACACAGGATGTGCATGAACTGTCTGTCCATCAACCGATCCCTTATGCCGCGGCACTTGGACAACCTGAAGCGGCAGTGGATGCCGTGATGGATGGGCACATGTTGGAGGTGAAGACGGCTCGCCATCTCGCGGTGGAGGGTGCGTGCGATCAACTTTTTGCCTATTATCTGCTTGATCAACTTGAACGCGGTGATCGCTCGATCGAAACGCTCTCTTTTTATCTGGCACGCCACGAATGCTACGTATCAGCTAGCGTTGCGGAGATTCGCAAATCGTATCCGGTGGATGCGTTTTTCAAATTGCTGCTGGATGCGGAACGCGCACATGTCGATCGTGTGCTCAACCAGTCTTTTCTCGATTTCTGTGAGCATCAGCGGGCGACTTCCGGCGTGCGCGCCTGGGAAAAAGAAGATGAGATTGTCAGCATTGGACGCCGCTACGAGCGCGCGGGGCGCATTGGGGTAACAGAGATCGCGGCGGTGCGCGCTGTGCCGGATGTCTTGAATGTCTCGTTTGAACAGACGAACGATCAAGCGCTGGCGGGACGCATTCGCCAGATTGCGGAGGCGAATCGTCTCGAAGCGCAGTGGGAAGCGCTGTATGAGATGCGTCGAGAGGCGTATCTTCGTCAGTCTGTGAGCTTGGCGTCGCTTGAAAAAAAGGCGGGCGAGCGAGGCGTGTGAACGTTTGTTTTTGACAATTCGTAACAGTTTACAGTCGGTGCGCTAAAAACACAACTTGCATGCAACAGTACCCTTCATTCATTTACAGGAGTTCTATTCAGATCACGGGTCATATGTCCGATCATTGAGATGATCTGCTTTGCTCTGTTCGTACTGCCACAGGGTGTACACAAAGATCGCTTCCACATTATATACGTGTCTTCCCCGGGAAGTTCGTTCTCCCATTCTGCGAAGACAGGCGATCAACAAAGCCAACATCTTATCCCGGGGTGCTGCATACTCATGCAGACGTCTAGCAATCGTCTCTTTGCGTTGTAGTTGATCAAATTTCCGGTAGTCGACGCACAATGGAAAAGACGTGAGAATCTAGGCGACCAGTTGGATAAACACTGCCTGAAAGACTTCTGAATTCACGGTACATAGCCTGCGCGAAAGTTGCGATATGCTGATCGACCGAAGACCGGTGTCACGCTTAAGCGATCCACCGTGTAAAAAGGAGTTTCGAATCGATACCTTCAACGATCCTTGCCTTTTTGGATTGCCTGCGTTATAATACATTCTGTTGCGCGGAAGTGGCTCAGGGGTAGAGCATCGCCTTGCCAAGGCGAGGGTCGCGGGTTCGAATCCCGTCTTCCGCTCCATTGATGGGCCTATAGCTCAGTTGGTTAGAGCGGCCGGCTCATAACCGGTTGGTCCCAGGTTCGAGTCCTGGTGGGCCCACCAGGATCTTTAAGTGCCCGTAGCTCAGCTGGATAGAGTACTTGACTACGAATCAAGGGGTCGGGAGTTCGAATCTCTCCGGGCACGCCATATACATGTGCGGGTGTAGTTCAATGGTAGAACTTCAGCCTTCCAAGCTGATAGCGTGGGTTCGATTCCCATCACCCGCTCCATATTTTTTAAAAAGGATCCTGCTGGGATCTTTTTTTGTGCATAAAGGTTCTGTAAGTGTGTAGATGTGTGAGAAATGGTGACGGAGGATGAGCCACATGTGTTCGATCGCGCTGTAACTAAGCCCGTCCACCTTCTATAGTAACAGGACAACGTTTCAAACCCCATAATGATCGTAAATCAATCCCCAGTTTGTCTTCTTGAATTTCACCGGAGCGATAAATTTTATAAATATTTCCGGAGAAGTTCATAATACGTTAGTCTGTAACCAAAACAATGATGAGGATGTGCAGTGCATATGGCTATGATGAAAGCAGCCCAAATAGCTAAGCCTGGTGGACAGTTTGAAATCGTCGAAAGGCCCATTCCTGAACCAGGCAGAGGGCAGGTTCAGATTAAGGTGCAGGCTTGCGGTGTGTGTCACAGTGATGAGATGGTCAAGGAAGGGTTATTTCCTGGCATGGAGTATCCTCGAATCCCGGGTCATGAGATAGCCGGCGTCATTGAAAAAGTTGGCGAAGGGGTAACCTCCTGGCATAAAGGCCAACGAGTTGGGGTCGGTTGGCACGGCGGGCACTGCTTTACATGTGATGCTTGCCGCGAGGGGGATTTTGCAAACTGTGTTCATCGACTTACTTGTGGTGTTTCTTATGATGGTGGCTATGCGGAGTACATGGTGGCTCCACAGGAAGCACTTGCTCGAATTCCGGATGAATTATCGGATGCCGAGCTGCGCCGCTACTCTGTGCTGGCATCACAACATACAACGCGCTTAGAAATAGTGGAGCAAGGGGCGGAGATCTTGTTGCAATCCAAGGTATGGGCGGGTTGGGACATTTAGGAATCCAATATGCGAATAAATTGGGGTTTAACACAGTAGCACTCTCTCGTGGAAAGCAAAAAGAGGAACTTGCGCGCGAACTTGGAGCCCACTTTTATATTGATACAGCAACTGCTAATGTGGGTGAAGAACTTGCCAAACTTGGCGGAGCGCGTGTCATTCTCGCGACTGCGCCTAACAGTAAAGCAATAACAGAACTTGTTGATGGTCTGTCAAAGCACGGTAAGCTCCTCATTGCGGCAGCATCGGGTGAACCTCTTGAAGTATCTCCGCTGCAGCTTTTGCTTTTCGGGCGCTCGGTCGAAGGCTGGTATAGCGGTACTGGGAAAGACTCGGAGGATACATTAAAGTTTAGTGCGTTAACCGGTGTCCGCCCACGCATTGAAACCTTTCGTCTTGAACAAGTGAACGAAGCATACGAGCATATGATTTCAGGACAGGCCAGGTTCCGAGCGGTCTTGAAGATGTCGTAACCCAGATGCAGTTCTAGTTGCCCGAGTGCGTTTTCTGCTCGGGTAAACTATTCAGATCGCCGAGACGTCGGAAATGGAGAGAAAATCACAATGGTTGAAAATAAGGTAGTTGTTATCACGGGAGCCAGTAGCGGTATTGGACAGGCTACGGCAGCCCGTTTGGCACAAGGTGGAGCGAAGGTTGTTTTATCTGCGCGAAGAGCGGAACGCTTGGCAGAGACTGTACATCAAATTACACAAGCTGGTGGGATGGCAAGTTATTTTTGCGCAGATGTTACGTCGATGGAGGATGTACAGGGTTTGGCGGAGTTTGCCTTGAAGACGTACGGAACAATTGATGTCTGGGTAAATAATGCAGGGCTCATGCCACTCTCGTTCTTGAATAAACGCAAGGTTGACGAGTGGGACCAAATGGTAGACGTAAATATTAAAGGCGTTCTTTATGGTATTGCGGCTGCAATACCTATCATGGAGCGGAACCGTGGCGGCCATATCATAAATGTCTCTTCTGTCGCGGGCCATCGAGTTGGGATGGCAGGAGCAGTATACAGTGGAACGAAGTTTGCGGTTCGAGCCATCACAGAGGGTCTCCGTATGGAGTTGTCACCAACCTCTAATATACGCGCGACCATTATCTCGCCTGGATTGGTAGAGACGGAGTTGTTGACGACGATTACCGATCAAGATGCGCTATCTGCATTGAAGTCGCGGGGGGCGGCACAGGCATTGCAATCAGAAGACATTGCAAACGCAATCTTCTATGCGATTGACCAGCCGGAACGGGTGTCCGTCAATGAAATTCTCGTTCGGCCGACCACCCAACCCTCGTAGTTGTCTGTCTGGTTTTAACAAAACATGACGATCAAACCGGGGAGTAGAGAAAGATAAATTCAAATCTGAGGTGACGAAATGAGCTTGCATGGAAAAATTGCATTAATAACAGGGGCAGGAAAAGGGATTGGAAAGGCCATCGCTGTGAAACTTGCGTCTGAAGGAGTGCATCTTGGACTCCTTGCAAGGACGCGTACAGATCTTGACTCCTTGGCAATTACGCTTCAGAATTCACACGGTGTTCGAGTTAGTGCGGCTGCGGCGGACGTGTCGAATCGCACAGAGGTGGAATCCGCGATTGAAGTATTGAGCAAGGATTTGGGGCCGATAGACATTCTCATTAACAACGCTGGGACTGCGCAGTTTGGTTCAGTTGCTGAAATGAATCCGGAGGATTGGGAACATATTGTCAAAGTGAACTTGTTTGGAACCTACTATGTGACACGAACTGTACTACCAGACATGATGAGGCGGAATACAGGAAATATCATCAATGTCAGTTCTACTGCAGGTCAGAGAGGAAACGCAACAACATCGGCATATTCCGCATCCAAATTTGGCGTTATCGGGTTTACGGAATCACTGATGCAGGAAGCCCGTAAATTTAACATTCGTGTGACGGCACTGACCCCGAGTACCGTGAATACAGAGCTTGCTTCGAATATTGGACTGAAGATTGGCGATGAAGACCGCATGTTGCAACCAGAGGATGTGGCGGATCTTGTGCTTTCCATCCTGAAACTTCCACAACGGGTATTGGTCAATCAAGCTGGGATTTGGACTACGAATCCACAGTGATTCCTTGGTTTCGCGTTCAATTCCCTCCATCCGCTCCATCGAGAAAGTCAGAACCGTCTTGGATTGATTCAAATCTGAGGCGGTTTATTTTGTGTATTGTCTGATTCGGAATTGTAGGAGGTGTCATTTTCTGATGAAAAAGGCGTTTGTCCGTTTCAATGTTCGTGAAATGGTGCGTATCTTAAAGAAAAGGAGGGAATCGTGTGCGGAATCTAGCCGGATTCCTTTTGCTGATCTCTATATTCTTTTTGTTCTTCGTGGGTCTGCTACAGGTGCGATTCGATCTTGATTTTCTGGTAGGACTTTTCCTTATTGCGTTGTTCCTCTATCTGATCGGGGGTGGTCATCCACACTGGATTAGGCGAAGCTCTTCCTATCGAAGAGGCAGGCGAAGACATCGACGGCAATAAGAGGTTCCATGCAGTCATGTGTTGAACCAGATTTTCTTGACTGCGTGAGACGGGTGAAAAGTGATCAGACAAAAAGGCACTCCTCAAAAGAGGAGTGCAAGGATCTAGAGGGGGTAATCATCAACGAGATTCAGCTTAGCATTGATTGCTTGAAAGTACCTTTAACTAATCATTTTGCACTGCTTCATAGTGAACTGAAAATCGCGTGTGGAAACTGAAAATTTTATATTGACAGCGTTTTCTTCGTGGCGGATACTTATTTTATCAGTACTCTTTGTGCGATCAAATAGAATACGTCATTTTTTATCTGAATAGTATTCATAATATTCGATCTAAACGGAGGAGTGCCATGCTGACAAACCATTTTTGCCATTGGCCAAAACGGGTTCCGTTCAAGCTCACCGTCCCTGGGACAACGCTTTACGACAATCTCGCGGTGTCAACCCGGCGCTATCCCAATAAAGCGGCCATTCATTACTATGGTGCGACACTCACCTATCGGCAGCTGAAAGAGCAGGTTGATCATGTTGCTGGTTACTTGCGACATGTGTGTCAAGTAAAAAGAGAAGATCGCGTGATTCTTTACATGCAGAATTCACCGCAGTATGTCATCGCGTTTCATGCGATTCTGCGCGCGGGCGGAGTTGTCGTACCTGTGAATCCGATGAATTTGACAGACGAGCTGGCCTTTTATCTCGAAGACAGTCGCGCGTCCATCGCCATTGTTGGACAGGAATTATACCCTCGCATTGCGCCGCTTCACATCGCAGGGAGTTTAGCCCATGTGCTTTGTGCAGCCTATTCTGATTACCTTCCCGCATCATCTGTGTATGAGTTGCCAGAGGAGGTGAAGGCGAGCGCTCAGCGTGAATTCACGTCACCCGTTGCGCTTTGGAGACAGGTGTTGGCGCAAAAGGTGGAGCCTGGACCGGAGATCGGTGCAACCGATGATCTCGCGGTGCTTCCTTACACATCAGGCACCACAGGACGCCCCAAAGGATGCATGCATACGCATTGCACGGTGCAGGCCAATGTATTGGGTGCTGTACATTGGTTTGGCGCGACGGCAGACGGTGTCATCTTGACGACACTGCCGTTGTTTCACGTAACCGGGATGGTTCACAGCATGCTCATATCCGTTTATACGGGTGCCACCATGGTGATCATGACACGTTGGAATCGAGAAGTGGCGGCGCAACTTATCGAGCGCTTAGAGTGTACACACTGGACCAACATAGCAACGATGGTCATTGACTTTTTAGGGAATCCGAACCTGGGTCAATTCAATCTGTCCTCTCTTGCGGTCATCGGTGGAGGCGGTGCTACGCTACCAGAAGCTGTCGGTGAACAACTGCTCAAACGCACTGGGCTTCGCTATGTGGAGGGGTACGGTTTGTCAGAGACGATTTCGCAAACCCACTTTAATCCGCCTGACCGTCCGAAGATGCAGTGTATGGGCGTGCCGTCGTTTAACGTCGATGCGCGTGTAATCGATCCGGAGACCATGCGCGAGTGCGGACCTCATGAAGAAGGAGAAGTTATCGTTCACGGGCCGCAGGTTTTTCTCGGATATTGGCAGCGACCGGACGAGAATCAAAAAGCCTTTATCGAATTGGATGGGAAGCGTTTTTTTCGCACAGGCGACATCGCACGGTATGACGATGAAGGTTACTTTTTTATGGTGGATCGTGTGAAACGCATGATCAATGCCTCTGGGTTTAAAGTGTGGCCGACAGAAGTGGAGGCACTTCTCTACGGACATCCGGCGATTGAACAGGCTTGTGTGATTGGCATTCCTGACGAGCGAAGGGGAGAAACCGTTAAAGCATTTATCGTGCTAAAGCGGGATTCGAGTTCTTCCGTTACAGCAGAAGGCATCATGGAATGGGCAAAGGATCATATGGCCGTGTACAAATGTCCAAGAGTCATCGAGTTTGTCGAACGATTGCCTGTATCAGGCAGTGGCAAGGTTTTGTGGAGAGTGCTGCAGGAGCAAGAGCAAGCCAAACGTTTGAGAACGTAGGGGAAAGGGTGATCGTTGTGGCGAAAATTCAAACCTTGACAGGTGCGATTGACAGCTCAGAGCTTGGCATTACGTTGATTCATGAACACTTGCGGGTACGCTCGGAATCGGTGGCGGTTCAATTTCCCCATCTGTATGATGATGAACGCGATTTTCAAAAAGCTGTCGAACAGGTTCTCGCGGTAAAGGAGCGGGGAGTCAAGACCATTTGCGATCCGACAGTTATGGAGTTGGGGCGCGATATTCGGTTTATGGAGCGTGTCGCGCACAAAACAGAGATGCAGATCATCGCTGCGACGGGGATTTATTCCTATCATTACATACCGCCGCATTTTCAAAATCGCGACATTGATTATATGGCAGATTTGTTTGTGCGCGACATTGAGGCGGGAATACAAAACACATCGATCCGCGCGGGGTTTCTAAAGTGTGCGACGGATGCCCAAGGGGTCACGCCAGATGTGGAAAAGGTCATTCGCGCGGCGGCGCGCGCGCACAAGCAAACGGGCGTTCCTATCATGACGCATTCTCATCCGGCAAGTGGAACCGGATTGAAACAATTGGATCTCTTTGAAGATGAGGGCGTTGATCCAAGTCGTGTATTGATTGGACACTGTGGCGACACAGACAGTCTGGAGTATATTTTAAAGGTTTTGGAGCGAGGTCCGTTTATCGGAATGGATCGTTACGGGTTGACCTATCCGTTTGGCTGTTCAGCGGAGCGACGCAACGATACCGTGGTTGCTTTAGCCAAACGTGGCTATGCGAACAAAATGTTTTTGTCGCAAGACTATTGCTGCACGATTGACTGGTTTCCGCCTGAAGCGGCACAGGCCATGTTTCCGAAATGGTCGATGTCATACGTTATTGACGAGATTCTTCCGGAGTTAAGAGAGGCCGGAGTGACGTCCGAACAAGTGCAGGAGATGATGGTTGATAATGCGCAAAGGTGGTTTGAGGGCAGTCGAGATTGAGGTATAGCGCAAGAGAAATGATGAAGGAAAGATGGTATTCATATTCACATGGTGAAAAGGGTGCGCGACAACGGTGCGCTGGAACGGGGGGCCTATGAGCAAATACGGGGAGAAACCTTGGCTGCGTCACTATTCTTCCTTTGTACCAGGCGAACTGCCTGCGCCTGAAGGTACGCTTTTGGATCAATTGCTCACGCGAGCAAAAGCAACGCCCGATGCCCCAGCCTTTCACTATTTTGACGTGACGGTGTCGTATCATCAATTGGATGAATGGTCAACGCGCCTTGCGGCAAAGTTTGCGCAGTGGGGGGTCGGACGCGGCGACCGTGTCGCGATTTACACACAGAACAATCCAGCCTTCCTGATCGGTCAGTACGCGGCGTGGAAGCGCGGCGCAATCGTTGTTCCGCTAAACCCTATGTTTAAGGAAAAGGAATTGGAGTATCACTTGAATGATTCAGGCGCAAAGGTCATGGTGGCTTTGGAATCGCTGTATGAAACATGTGCAAAATCGGTCGTTCCAGTTACATGTGTGCAAAACGTGGTGGTGACGCACGAGACGGATTTTCTGACGGAGGGGCACGTGGCAGCAATTCCAATGTTTCGTGAAATCGTGCGCGCAAAGCAAGGCGATGCGGATGATTTGATGGAGGTGTTAGTGTCGATGTCCGCCGATGATTCGGTGTGCGTCGCGAATCGCCCTGATGACATTGCCTTTTTGGTCTATACGTCGGGCACCACAGGAAATCCAAAAGGAGCGATGAACCTTCACCGCAACGTACTCTTCAACGCCACGGTGTACCAGACGTGGATGCAAATGGGGGAGATGGATCGCATACTCGGTCTTGCTCCGCTGTTTCACATCACGGGCCTGGTGGGGCATGTTGCGCTGTCGATGCAGGCGGGAGCGCCGCTTGTATTATTCCATCGTTTCGACCCGCAAGAAGTCTTCCGGTTGATCCAAATGTGGCAACCCACCATGACCGTTGCATCGATCACGGCATTCATTGCCCTGATGAACCATCCCGCCAGCCGTACGGCAAATCTGCAATCCTTGACGAAATGCTATAGCGGTGGTGCGCCGATTCCCCCTAGCCTTACTGAACAATTTGAGGAAAGGTTTGGTGTGTACATTCACAACATTTACGGATTGACGGAGAGCAACTCACCGACACACGCCGTTCCGCTTTATCAGCGCGCTCCTGTGGATCCGCAAAGTGGCGCGTTGTCCATCGGTCTCCCTGTTCCGAACTGTGAAGCGAGGATCGTGGAAGTCGAGAATCCGCAACGCGAGGTCCCGGCCGGGATGGCAGGGGAGTATGCTGTTCGCGGCCCAATGATTTTCGCGGGTTATTGGAATAAGCCGGAAGCTACGGAAAAAGCGTTTCACGAAGGGTATTTTTTGACCGGAGATGTAGCCGTGATGGATGAGGGTGGATGGTTTTATATCGTCGATCGAAAAAAAGACATGATCATCGCGTCCGGTTTCAAGGTGTGGCCGCGCGAGGTTGAAGATATGCTTTATCAACATCCGGCAGTGAAGGAAGCGGCTGTCATCGGAGTTCCTGACGCGTATCGCGGGGAAACGGTCAAAGCGTTTATCGCCGTGAAGGACGAGTATGTAGATCACGTCGAACCTGAGGAAATCATCCAGTTTTGCAAAAAGCGGATGGCGGCTTACAAGTATCCCCGCCAAGTCGTGATCCTGCCTGAACTGCCCAAAACGGCAACAGGGAAATTCTTGCGCAGGGAGTTGCGCGCTCATTAAGTGCATCAGGTTCAAGTACGGAGTCTGTACCAAAATGTGCATGACAGAGAGCGATCCGGTTCTACGCCGCGCGGCTGTCAACCGGATCGCCTTTTCACATCTGCGCTTTTGTATCGATCCTGCGTTGCAGCGCGACAGAGCCGATAAGAAACAAGACCGTCCAACCGAGCAGGACAAGGATGTCCGACGCTTGAATGGATTGGCCTGCCAGGATGCGCCACGCGGGGTGGGCATAATGGTATGTAGGCGTCCATTTTGCGATGGTCTGCATGACGCTTGGCAACGCCTGAATGGGGGTCCACAGCCCGCCCAGCATAGAGGCCACCAGGTACATCAGTGTTCCGAGCGGTTGCGCCGCGTTGCCAGTCAGTCCGATGAATACGCCAAGCGCGGCAAACGGCAGGGAACCAATCCAGAGCCAAAGCGTGATCGCAAGCCATGCGCCGCCAGAGAGCGAGACATTCTGGGAGAAGTGCGCGACGAGAAAAATGCAGAGAATGATAAGGAGAGAGAGTGTCAACTGCGTCAAGATTTTCGCGAGCGCGTATCCGAAGGAGGAGAGCGGGGTTGTTCGCAAATAGCGCACCCAGCCGCTCTGCCGTTCTGCGGCCAATCGTACGCCAAGCGTATTGATCGAAGATCCGACGACACCAAACGATGCCATGGAGACCATAAAGTAGTGACTCCAAAACGTCCCCGCAATTCGCAGTGCGCCACCTTGTTGATTGATAAAGACGAAATAGAAGATGACAGGCATTCCGAGTGTGAGGAGAAAAAAGCGGCGATCACGCATTGTGCGGATGAGCTCGTATTTCCAGTAGTTCAAGGCTGCTCTCACTGTGCTTCCCCCCCTTCTTCAGTCAGGCGCACAAATGCGTCTTCCAAGCCCCCGCCGTGCACCTGAATATCCCGGATATCCCATGACTCGAGGATGAGCGTTTTGAGTAGCGCGTCCGAATTCTGCGTGCGCACGGTCACCTGCCGCCCCACCGTCTGCACATCCGTCACATCAGGGAGTCTCCTGAGTCGCTCGAAATCGATGTCTGAACCCGCGACAAAAGAGACGGTGCGTCCGCCGAATTGCATCTTGATCGACTCAGGAGGTGCGTCCGCTATCACAGCGCCATTTTGCATGACGACGATGCGGTCAGCGAGCATGTCAGCCTCTTGCAGATCATGCGTTGTCAGCATCAACGTTTTGCCTGCGCGTAAAAATGTGCGCACCTCATCCCAAAACGCCCTGCGGGACGCCACATCCATACCGACGGTTGGCTCATCAAGAAAGAGGACGTCCGGGTCGCCAGCCAAGGCAAGCGTGAACTGAAGTCGTCTCATCTTTCCGCCAGAGAGCTTCTGTGCCATCGTTTTTTGATCTTCTGTGAGTCCGCTCACCTGCAGCAGGCGATCTGTCGGCAGCGGCCTTGGATAGAAGCCGCGAAACATGTCGATCGTCTCGCGCACGCTGAGCCGCGGCGGGACACTGACCTCTTGCAGCATCACACCGATGCGCTCGTGCGCCGCCGCCGTTTTGGGATCGCCATCAAACAGGCGCACGCGGCCGGACGTTGGCTTTGTCAAACCGAGCATCATCGCGATGCTCGTCGTTTTTCCGGCCCCGTTTGGACCGAGTAGCGCCACAGCATGTCCGCGCTCCATCACAAAGCTCATCGAATGGACGGCGCGCTTCTTGCCAAACACTTTTGAGACGTTTTCCATCTCGATGACCGTCGACACGGGCTTTCACTCCTGCGTTCATCAGACTTCCAATCTGGGTATAAGTGTAGCGTGCGCGCATGGATCGCGCATCCATCTACAGCGTGAAGAGGTTTCTCTATCTGTAGATAGAGAAACCTCTTGCTGTGGGAGCTTTAGGAGGACTGTCAGTGTACGAGTCCGCAGCGCAGGGCGTAAACGACGGCCTGCGTTCGATCTTCTACATTCAGTTTTTGCAGGATGCGGTGCACATGCGTTTTGACTGTTCCTTCGGAGATAAAAAGCGACGTGGCGATCTCTGTGTTGCGCTTTCCATAGGCCATCTGCTGCAAGACGTCGACTTCGCGCTCCGTCAGCGGTTCGGCAAGCGTCTCCTGCTGCGAAGACACAGGTAGATTCGCGCCGTCATTCGATGCTGATTCCGAGGCAACATCCTGCACAGTTTCGTGGGACGATTGCCGAGAATGGGACACGGCTTGCGAGATCATTTTGGCCGCAAAACAGGTGCGGTACACAGCCTGGCCACTGCGCACGGCGCGAATCGCGTCAAACAGATCGCCTGTACTCGCGTCTTTGAGGAGATAGCCGACAGCCCCTGCCCGAATGCCTTCAAAAACGTATGCCTCGTCATCAAATGTGGTGAGCAGGATGATCTTGATCGCAGAATCAACTTGCAGGATGGCTCGCATCGCTTCGATTCCGTTTGCGTTTGGCATCCGGATATCCATCAAGATCACGTCGGGTTTCGTCTCTGCAGCAAGCGAGACGGCCTCTCGTCCATCACACGCTTGCGCGACCACCTGAAAATCGGATTGTGTGCCAAGGATGTAGATGAAACCTTGGCGGATCAGCGCCTGATCGTCGACAACAAGGATGCGGATTGGGGGAGGAGTGATCGTCATATCGGCGCTCCTTTCAGCCAGGGTTCGGTGAGCGGTAACGTGGCCTCGACGATCATTCCGTGAGGCTCTCTTGCATAAATGGCAAGCGATCCGCCAGCCTGTCGACAGCGCTCCCGCATTTGGGCGATTCCATAGCCGTCAGGAGGATTGGACTGCGCTGTGAAGCGGCCTTCGTCGATGATGTACAGGATCACCTGTTCATCCGTTTCTTCAACCTGCACGGTCAGTGCGGCAGTCTCTGCGTGCCGCACCGCGTTTGTCAGCGCTTCTTGCAGAATGCGATACATCGTTGCGCTGAGCGTGCCTGACCATTCCGTCTGTCTCGTGTCTGCGTGAAAAGCGCAGGGGATGCCTGTACGCACCTCTATCTGGTGAACAATTCCGCGCAAAGCTGAGAGACCGAGTTTTGTCTCATCCTTCGACCACACTTTCACGGCGTCCCGCACATCCGACATGGATTCGCGCGCGACACGCAAGAGTTCGGGGATTCGCGCTTTCGCGCCACGCGGGTCATCGGGCAACATGAGATCGATCGCTTGCAGCGAAACGATCAGTGATGTGAGCTGGTGACCAACACCGTCGTGAATGTCGCGCGCGATGTGCGCCCGCTCTGCGAGTGCGGCAGACTGCATTGCTTCGGCGGTTGCCGCCTGCAATTCGTCGTGCGCGCGCTGCAGTTGTTGGTGTGCCACTTCAAGCTCGGCGAGTCGCGCGCGATCAAGTTTTCGCGCTTCGCGGCGCACGCGTGAGGCGTAGACACCTGCGTATGTCCCGATGAGCGGAAAGAGCACCTGCGGAATGTTTTGCAGATCACGGCCTATGCTGATAAAACTTGCGGCGATCAGGCTGAGAAGAACTTGGATGGACTGACGGCGAGAGAGTCGCGGTATGGCTGCAACCGATCCGGCCGGAATGATGAGCAGGTTTGCAACGCTCGGTTGCAGGTGAAAAATGTTGACGGCAATCAAGCAGTAGACGGCGGAGCCGTAGAGGAATCCCAAGATCACAGGCATTGGCTTATAGCGTATGGGAAGCCAAAGGAAGATTGCCCAGAGGAGGACGTACGTATAGACCCAAGGTCGCGCTGAGAGGGAATCCCAGTATTGAAGCCCGTAAATGGCAACGATGATCAACATCGTTAGGGTGAGGCGCCTGAAGCGGCGCGCTTCGTCACCTGCAGGGGATGCGCTTGTCACCGTTCACCGACTCCCGACCTTGGATCATCTCGTATCGTCATCATTCAATCAGCGGAATCCAAGCACAGGGTGTGGCACGTACGGTTCTTCCATGCGCACAATCTCTTCTTCCGTAAGTTTGACGGAGAGTGCGGCGACTGCGTCGGCCAAATGGTGCATCTTGGTTGCGCCGACAATTGGTGCGGTGACCGCCGACTTTTGCAGTACCCAGGCAAGTGCGACTTGCGCGCGCGGAATTTCTCGTTTCGCGGCGACTTCGGCGACGCGCTCGACGACCTTTTTGTCGGCATCAGCCGTGGCTGCATAGAGTGTCTTTCCAAATTCGTCTGTCTCTGAGCGTGCGCTTTTCTCATCCCAGTCGCGTGTGAGTCGGCCGCGCGCAAGGGGGCTCCAGGGGATGACGCCGATTTTCTCGCTCTCACAAAGCGGGAGCATTTCGCGCTCTTCTTCGCGATAGAGCAGGTTCACATAATTTTGCATGGTTGCAAAGCGTGTCCATCCGTGCTTTTCGGAAGTATGTAATGCTTTGAGAAAC
Organism: Ferroacidibacillus organovorans; assembly: GCF_001516615.1. Taxonomy (GTDB): domain Bacteria; phylum Bacillota; class Bacilli; order Alicyclobacillales; family SLC66; genus Ferroacidibacillus; species Ferroacidibacillus ferrooxidans_B. The sequence continues at coordinate 42,286 of NZ_LPVJ01000018.1, forward strand.
TGCCATGCGTACATGCTGGACGCGCCGATATAACGCGCTTTGCCTGCCTTTACCACATCGTGCAGCGCCTCAAGCGTCTCTTCAATCGGGGTTTGGTAATCAAAGCGATGAATTTGATAAAGGTCGACATAGTCTGTTCCGAGACGCACGAGACTTTTGTCGATCTCGCTCATAATTGCTTTGCGGGAGAGTCCAGCGCCATTCGGGCCAGCGTGCATGCGCCCGTGCACTTTCGTCGCGATTACCACCTCGTCGCGGATCGCGAAATCGCGTAGTGCGCGGCCGACAATCTCTTCGCTGGTGCCGTCAGAGTAGACGTTTGCCGTGTCGAAAAAGTTGATGCCAAGCTCCAGCGCCCGCTTGATAAAAGGGCGACTCTGTTCTTCATCAAGCACCCAGCGATGGTTTCCCCGCTCGGGAACCCCATAGCTCATGCAGCCGAGGCAGATGCGGGATACGTCAAGTCCAGTATTTCCCAGTTTAGTATACTCCACGTCGCTCTTCCCTCTTTCTTGTGGTTTGTCTTTATTCTAACGTTTTCTTCAATACGTGGATAGGCGAACCTTGAACGTGGTGCTATGATGGGAGGGATACGTTTAGAGGGGGAGTTTCATGAGAAGCCCGATGGCAAAGCGCATTCCGTATGTACATACACTGCATGGTGATCAACGCGAGGATGACTATTATTGGCTGCGTGAAAAGACGAACCCTGAAGTCTTGGCATATCTCGAAGAAGAAAATCGCTACTATGAAGAGAACATGAAGCCGCTCGAGGCGCTCAAAGACCGCATTTTTGAGGCGATGAAAGCGCGTGTCCCGGAGGAAGAAGCACAGGTTCCGGTGCAAAACGGGGACTATTTTTATTACGCGCGGCAGGAAAAGGCGCTTCAGTATCCGATCTATGCAAGAAAGCGTGCTGTGCATCGCGGCGAGTTGAGTGACGCACAGGAAGAAATTGTGCTTGACCTAAACGTTTTGGCGCAAGACGGCGGCTATCTGAGTGTGACTGTTCAGCGGGTCAGCCCTGACCAGATGAGACTCGCCTATCTTGAGAATCGGGATGGCACGGATCAATACACCGTGTATGTCAAAGATTTGTCGACAGGGGAACTCCTCTCGGATCAGATTCCATATGTGTTTATCGCGGGGAGCCTTGAGTGGGACGCGACGGGGAGCTATCTGTTTTATGTCACCGTTGATGAGACGCAGCGCCCGTATCGGCTTTATCGACACGAACTTGGAAGTGCGCAGGAAGACGAACTAATCTATGAAGAGCGTGACACGGCGTTCACGATCGATTTGTACAAGTCGCGCTCAGGTCGCTTCCTCTTTCTCCAGAGTTCAACCAAGACCACGAGTGAAGTGCGCTTTTTGAATGCGGAAACACCGCTTCAGCCGTTCCAGCTTTTTGCGGCGCGCAGAGCGGAAATTCTTTATGAACTGGAACATTGGAAAGAAGACTTTCTGATCCTGACAAATGAGAATGCGGTGAATTTTACCTTATTTAAACGCTCGACCGGGGATAGTGAAGGCGCTTGGCTTGAATTGTTTCCGTATGATGAAAAGCGCTATCTCCAGGCGGTACATCCATTCGCGGATCATCTGCTGCTCGAGGGGCGAGAGGGCGGATCAACACAGATCTGGCGCTATCAGGATCGACAACTGGAACCGCTCACCTGGGACGAAACGGTATACACCGTGAGTGTCGGCAGGAATCCCGAGTATATGGCGCAAGAAGTGCTCATCGAGTATCAGTCCTTCCTGACACCGCGCACAACGATTGCGCTCAATCTTTGCGATGGGGAAAAGACGGTGTTGCAAGAGAGTCCTGTGGCTGGTGATTATGCGCGAGATGACTATCGCCAAGAGCGGCGATTTGCCGTCGCACAGGATGGGACGCGTGTGCCGTATCTTTTGGTGTATCATCGCGAAGCACTGGCGAAGGGGCCTGCCCCGCTCCTGCTGTATGCGTACGGCAGTTATGGGATCAACATGGACGCCAATTTTGATGCACAGCGCATGCCGCTGCTTGACGCGGGTTTGGTATTGGCGATTGCACAGATCCGCGGTGGATCAGAGATGGGGCGCACGTGGTATGAGGATGGAAAACTGTTCAAAAAGAGAAACACCTTCACGGATTATATCGCGGTTGCAAAGGATCTGATCGCGCGCAATGACACGGCTCCTGAGTTACTCGCGGCGCGCGGCGGGAGCGCGGGTGGACTCTTGATGGGCGCTATCGCAAACCTCGCGCCGGAACTTTTTCAAGTCATCATTGCGGACGTTCCTTTTGTGGACGTTGTGACGACGATGCTTGACACGACGATTCCGCTTACGAGCCTGGAGTGGGACGAGTGGGGGAATCCGCAGGATGCGGCGTACTATGCCTATATGAAATCATACAGTCCGTATGACCAGGTTGAGGCTAAGGCGTATCCGCACATGCTCATTACAACTGGGTTGAACGACCCGCGCGTTGGCTATTTTGAGCCTGCGAAGTGGGTGGCGCGTTTGCGCGCGATGAAGACGGATGATCGGATGTTGCTTTTAAAGACGCATATGGGGGCAGGTCATTTTGGCTCGTCCGGGCGGTTCAGCCACATGCAAGAGATGGCAGAGCGCTATGCGTTTATGTTCCACCATCTCGGGCTATCGTTTTCGTGATCATGCGGGGTGGCTGAATGCAGGCCACTCCGCCTTTTTCGCCGCGGGATGGAAGATTTTTCTTTGAGGTGAAAGAGACTTGATTGAATCTTGAAATTCACGTATGATATTTCGGTATACGTAATAAACGAGAGGCGTCTTCGGATGTTCCCGAGCGCACTCAACGGCACGAATCGATAAAGTCCGACTTTTGGGATTTAACCTGTTTTTTGCGATGCAGGCCGTGTCTATATTTTGCAACAAAAGTTTAAGCGATGGAGTGATCGTCATGTCGTCAAACGCAGATTCAAATGGAGCCCCTGCCCCCTCTGGCACACACGGGCACGGGGCGTTTTCCCTCTCCTTTTTCCGTCAACCGCTCGCCGTCTATGCTGTCGCGTTCGCATGCGTCATCGCATTCATGGGTTTGGGCTTGGTTGATCCGATCCTGCCCGCCATCTCGAAACAGCTGCACGCCACACCCAGTCAGGTGGAACTCCTTTTTAGCAGTTATAATCTCGTCACGGGGCTCGCGATGGTTATCACCGGGGCGGTTTCTTCACGCATCGGATTTAAGCCGACCCTTTTGACAGGCCTCTTGATCATCGTCATTTTTTCTGCGCTGGGCGGCAGTTCACACTCCATCGCGGAGATTGTCTGGTTTCGCGCGGGATGGGGCCTTGGCAATGCGCTTTTTATCGCGACCGCGCTCGCCGTGATCGTCGGCGTGGCAAGCGGCGGAACGGCGGGCGCGATCATTCTCTATGAAGCGGCGCTTGGCCTTGGCATCTCCGTGGGGCCGCTGCTTGGGGGAGAGCTTGGAAGCATTTCCTGGCGTGGCCCATTTTATGGCGTGTCAACACTCATGGCGCTTGCCTTCATTCTCGTTTCCGTCTTGTTGAAAAAAGTGCCACGCGCGACCCGTCGCTCAAGTGTTATGGAACCGTTTCGCGCGCTTCGCCACAAAGGTCTTTTGACCATGGGAATCACGGCATTCCTCTATAATTTTGGGTTTTTTACATTGCTTGCGTATACGCCGTTTGTCCTCAATATGGATGCGCATCACCTGGGGTATGTTTTCTTTGGCTGGGGTGTTGCGCTAGCCGTTACATCCGTCTTTGTCGCACCGAGTCTGCGCGTTCGCTTTGGTACGCGCGCGACACTCTACGGAGTGCTCGGATTGATCGCGCTCGATCTTTTCGTCATGGGACTTGGCCTTTCCTCGATTCCGCTGCTAGTCGTATGTGTCATCGCGGCAGGGGCTTTACTCGGGATCAACAACACAGTCATCACCACCGCCGTCATGGACGTTTCACCTTTTGAACGGCCGATTGCGTCAGCGGCATACAGTTTTGTACGTTTCATGGGCGGTGCAATCGCACCGTGGCTTTCTGGAAAATTGGCCGTCTGGTTCAATCCGCACGTACCTTTTTATGTGGGAGCATTTGGGGTTTCTTTGGCGGTGCTCACACTGATCATCGGTCGCAGACAACTCGCCAACGTGTGAGGACGTGTGGGCTTTTTGCCGTTTTGTGGTAGGCTAGAAAGGAATGAAATGTGGCAGTACAATCCGCAGATGGAGTGGGGGCCGCTGATGATGGAAGATCATATCCGCAAATACGCCGAACTCGCTGTGCGCGTCGGTGTCAATGTACAACCTGGACAACCGCTGGTCATCGGATTTGGATTGCGCCAGGTTCTCCCTGAACATATTGTGTTTGCGCGTCAACTCACGGAGGCGGCTTACGCGGCAGGCAGTTCGTATGTCCATGTGGAGTGGGGCGACGAAGCGTGGAGCCGGGAGACGCTCAAGCACGGGTCCCTCGCACTGCTTGATCAGCGCGCCGCGTGGCATGCACAGTGGATTGAGAAGCTCGCGGCAGAACAGGCGGCGTTTATCGCAATCTCGGCGACTGATCCCAGTCTGTACGACGGAATCGCGAGTGATCGCGTCCACCAGTACAACACGTCAGTGGCGAATGAGCTGCGCGCGTTTAACCAACAGCGCACGAACGATCAGTACGCGTGGACGATCCTTGCGGCGCCGACGCAGGCGTGGGCAAACTGGGTTGAACGTCACCTTCCCGAACGGGAGCGCGTCGCCGCGCTGTGGGATGACATTCTTTTTTGCACGCGTGCAACGGCCGACGATCCAGTCGCAGAGTGGCAGGCGCACCTCCACTCACTGTCTGCGCGAAGCGCCTGGCTGAATGAACTGAACATCGCGAAGTTTCACTATCGCTCATCAGGAACCGACCTTGAGATTGCGATGCCAGACGGGTACTTTTTTACAGCGGCGCAGCACAAGACACCTTCGGGTGTTTCGTTCACCGCGAACATTCCGACCGAAGAGGTCTACTCCGTTCCCAAACGCACAGGGGTAAACGGCTATGTAACGAGCACGATGCCGCTCAATCATCAGGGAAGTCTCATCGAGGGCATCTACTTGCGCTTCGCGAACGGGCGCATCGTGGAGTATCGCGCAAGCAAAGGGCAGGATGCACTGGCAAGGATCGTCGAGGCGGATGAAGGAAGCCACTACTTGGGCGAGATTGCGCTTGTGCCGAAATCCTCACCAATCGCCAAACGTGGGCGCCTGTTTTACAACACGTTGTTTGACGAAAATGCGTCATGTCACCTTGCGATCGGCGAGTCGTACCCATTGATTCAGGGCGGCCATTTGCTCGCTCGGAGTGAATGGGCTGCAAACGATTTGAATGAAAGCGTCAAACACGTCGACTTTATGATCGGATCGGATGATTTGAGCATTGACGGTGAAGATCGCGAAGGACGCGTTATTCCGATCTTCCGCGATGGAACGTGGGCAAACGAACTTTGTTAAGCGGCGCTGAAGCAAGCCCCTTTATTCGATGAAAAACCCAGCGGCGATTCCCGAAACGTGGGATGTGCGTTGGGTTTTTCGATGAGGGGTCGAAACCGCTTATAAAATCATCTATACTGTCACTATAGATCGTTAGAAAAGCCAGAATGGCGAGAGGTGCGTATATCGTTCGTGGATCACACATCGAATTTGACGGAAGTAAAGTTAACCGTTACAAAAGAAGATTTTCATAGACAAAACGGCCATCGAAGTGCGGCGATCTGGCTGACGGGATTGTCAGGGGCAGGCAAATCGACGATCGCAACGGCACTTGAGACTGAGCTTTATCGTCGCGGTATTCATACGTATCTATTAGATGGAGATAATGTGCGGCTTGGATTAAATCGAGACTTGGGTTTCTCAGAAGAAGACCGTCGCGAGAATATTCGGCGCGTCGCTGAGGTGTCGAAACTGTTTGTCGAGGCGGGAACCGTGGTGATCGTCGCGTTTATCTCTCCTTATCGCAAGGACCGTGATGAGGCGCGCGCACGGTTTGAAGAAGGCGAGTTTCTTGAAGTGTTTGTGGATTGCCCAATCGATGTTTGCGAGGAGCGAGATCCAAAGGGGCTGTATAAAAAGGCAAAGGCGGGTACGATTCTGCAGTTTACGGGAATTTCTTCCCCTTATGAGCCGCCGCTTCATCCCGAGTTTCATCTGCGAACAGATCTGAACGCACCTGAAGCGTGTGTCGCGCTATTGGTCGAAGGGTTGCTTGAGCGGATCACGCTGCAAGAATCATAAGAGAGCAAGGCTGCGACCTGGAATACAGGGTGCCGCACCATTTTTTGATGGACGGGGGCGCCTTTGGTGAGGAGTTTCAAAATGACTGTCTATCAGGACTATGAGAACGTCAAGTCTCAGCTTCTCTCGGAGCGCCAGTTTGTCCTTGTAACCCATCGCCGTGGAGACGCGGATTCGGCGTGCGTATTTGCGCTTGCAGAGGCGCTTCAGATCTTGGACAAGCGTGTGGAGGTACTCCACGATGTGCCGGGGTATCTCGACTGGCTGTTTGCTCCGTATCGTCAGCAAACGGTTGATAATTCCCAACCTGTCTGCTTTGTCGCGCTCGACACGGGAAACTATGCGCGCCTTGCGCTGCCAAAAGAGATCCGGGAAAGCGTCGGGGAAATGATTCGCGCGGCGGGACGGGAAGATCAAGTGGATCAAGGCGCACTTCACGCGTTGCTCCCTTTTGATCTTGTCATCGATCATCACGCGTCCAATCCAGGATACGGACGCTACAACTGGATTGACCCAAAAGCGAGCAGCACATCTGAACTGTTGACGATGCTCTTGCTCGATCTGGAGCGAGAGACGGGCAAGTCGCTTTTTACCGAAGCGATCTGTCAGAGTCTGTTTGCCGGGATTGTGTCGGATACGCAGTGGTTCTTGCGCGATACGACTGCGCGCACGTATGAGATGGCAGGTGTCATTGAGCAGCGCGCAACGCTTGACAAACCGGATATTGCGGCGAATCTTATGCAGCGTTCGCCGGCCTATTTTGGTTTGGGATCGGTCCTGCGCAAAAACGTGCGCAGGACAGAAGCGCTCGCGTGGTCCTTTCTTGATCGCGCGTCTATTCGCGCGTATGGCGCAGAGCCTGAAGAAGCTGCGCTGCTTATTGAAGAGCTTGAAAAGGTACCCTGCAAGATTGCCGTCTTGTTTATTGAAGAAGAATCTGGCGTCATTCGCGTACGCCTGCGCGGCAAAGGGGTGCCCATCCTAGAACTCGCGAAGCGTCACGGGGGTGGCGGTCACTTGCGACGGGCTGGCGTGATGTTAAAGAGTCGCCAAGAAGTCGCCCGCTTTGTTGAAGACGCAGCAAAGGAGTCGATGCGCGCGTGATTCCCAATTTTTTGATCGTCGGCGCTGCCAAGTCAGGGACGAGCTCTTTGGACCGATATTTGGCGCAACACCCTGAGATCTATATCCCCACAAAAAAAGAAGCGCATTTCTATTCGATTCCAGACTTTCCTGAGCGATTCACGGGGCCTGGCGATGAGGGCATGAACGACGAGACGATACGTCAGCGCGCCGACTATGAGGCGCTTTTTGACGCGCGAACGGATGAGCCTGCGGTGGGAGAGTCGTCCGTGTTTTATCTCTACTATCCGGGGACGGCGGCACGAATTTATGCGGATAACCCTGAGATGAAGATTATCATCGTGCTGCGCGAACCTGTAGCCCGCGCGTATTCGGCGTATATGCATCTGATCCGCGATGCGCGCGAGACTCTTTCGTTTGAAGACAGCCTCGCTGCTGAAGAGGAGCGCAAGAAAAAAGGATTCGAGCCGATGTGGCTGTACCGCGATCTCGGGCGCTACAGCGAACAGATCGAGCGCTATTTGGACGTGTTTGGCGCAGAGCGGCTTCACGTTATGCTGTTTGATGAGTTTACAAAACAAAGTAAACACTATGTACGCGGGGTGTTTCGTTTCTTGGGCGTTGACGAGCATGCGCGAATTGACACGCAAATGCATCACAACGAGTCAGGTGTGCCGCGCTCGCGCGCCGCGTTTGACTTTGTGTCAAAACCGCACCCTCTCAAAGAATGGGTCAAGCCGTTCATTCCGCAAAGTGTCCGCGAACGGCTCGGGAATCGCGCCAAGTCGATGCTTCTTGAGCGTACTTCCATGCGGTCAGAGACGCGGCGGGAACTGTCTGCCTATTTTGCGCCAGACATCGCAAAACTTGAAAAGCTTCTTAAGCGGGATCTTTCGCATTGGAAAAAATCGTGATGCCCGCGTGTGCGGTGTATAGATTGGCGATTGGGAGCGGTGAAGTGTAGACGTGAAGCGAGTTCTGATGGTGTCCTATTTTGCGCCTCCAACCCAAAACGCGGAAGCGATTCTCGTGTGGAAAACACTGCGTGTGTTATCACATCTTCACAGGATTACGCTTGTCACAAACGCTCCGCAGTTTCAACAGGGCGATCCAGATATGCGCATACCGTCTGGCGTGGACGTGCACGCGCACCGCAGTGTGACGTTTCGCTCAGCATTTTCTGGCAAAGTGGCAGAGCGGTTGATCGGCAAACTTGAGGATGAAAACCTGCTGTGGGCACTGCGCGTCCCGAAGATTGAAAAGAGCGATTTTGATGTTCTTTACAGTCGCTCGCACCCAGGCGCCAGTCATATCCTGGCCGCCTCGCTCTGGAAGCGCACGCGACTGCCGTGGGTTGCACAGTTTAGCGATCCATGGTCGGCGAATCCCTATCACTCGCACCACACGATCATTCGCAAGTTGCGTGATCAAGAACATGAGCGATTCGTCATTGAGCATGCGGATCAGCTCATTTTTCCGACGGTCGAGATCCAGGAGATCTACGAAAAGGCGTACCCGTTGAAGTCCGTCAAGTCGCGTTCGATCGTCTTGCCGCACCATGTTTCAGAAGATCTCTATAGCGTGAGAAACGCGATGGTTCCGACAGAAAACGGCAAGATGCTCCTGTCTTATTTCGGCGATTTCTACGGCTTGCGCTCTCCTGCACCGCTGCTTGACGCACTGCGAAGCATCCACGCGCGAAATCCGGACAAGCTTTCGCGCGTCGCGATCGGTCTTTTCGGGAACTTGGAAAAGAAATTCGCTCCGCTTTTGGAGCATCTTCCCGTGCGCGTTCATCGCGGTCGCTACACGTATCTTGAGAGTCTTTCTGCGATGAAAAAAAGTCACGGCTTACTGCTGATCGATGCGCCAAACGATACAGGTGTCAACCCGTTTCTCGCCTCAAAGTTAATTGACTATATCGGCGCAAAAAGACCAATTCTTGGCATCACGGAAGAGCGCGGCACGGCGGCCAATCTCTTGCGCCAAGGCGGACAGTATGTCGCCTCCCCTCGCGCGGTGGATAAAATTGTGTATGGGCTTGAACAGTTGATTGAGTCGGGGAAGGTAACGGCAAGAATGGAGCGTCTCGCCGAATCCTTTACGTCAGAGAAGATCGTGGGAGAACTCGCGAAACTTCTTGATAAAGCCTAAAAAGCGGGGCGCAAGGAGTGGGGTTGCTCCTTGCGCCTCGCCTGGCCGTGTTCGGGCTTCGTCAAGCTTGTGTCGCGTATTCTCAATCGTGTGCTACATTCTGCAGAGTAGTCCTCATGATGTGCGCGAGGCTTGTGCTGCGCGATTTTTCCGATAGAATTGCCGGGCAGAAGCCCACAGATTGCCAGTCATCCAGATACCGACAAGCAGCGTCGGCAAGCCGTAGATGAGCGTATACGGTTTGCCGCTTGTGATTCCGCTGTATACGAGTGAAGTTCCGTATACGCCGGCGATCAGCGATAAAAGCCAGATGAACCATAACCGAATGCCCATGTTCACGGTGAATTCCTCCTCATTTTTGCTTAATCCTTACACATCTTTGCTGAGTGACTGATAGCACCTTGGCGTCTCGCCTGAGAGCGCGCCGCCTTTTTTGCCGCGGAATTCCTGTCTGCACGAATCTCTGAGTGGACAACTCACACACGCGTTTTGTTTATCTAGAAAATGGTACCAATCGCGCCAGATCAAGCGATGGACTGGAAGCAGCTTCGGGAGCTTGTTGAGTCCGGGGACCCATGGCACGAGCACCAGGAGCATGAAGAGAATGCCGATGGTGTATGCTGCCATCTCATCTCCCGACGCGGACGTTGAGTACGGCGGGATTTGGTACAAGAAGGTGTAGGGTGTAAGCCACCACGGACCGGGAAGCGCCGCCTCATCGTGATTGATGCCCCACTGGCCGCCTTGCATATTGATCGAGTTTGCAATGTTGTGAAGCGCTGCGCCCTGAAGGAATAAAAGGTCACCGCTCACGTCATAGCGATAGACGCCGCCGTTTGTTTGGCGGTTGAGTGCGCCTGAGAGAAGTCCGGATTTGGCGAGTTGCAATTCATTGTTCATCATGAGCGCCACCGGGCCAAAGTTTCCAAACGGTGTGACGACGCGTCCTGCTGCGACGGTCGCTTTATTGAGCGCGTTGCTGTAGTTCGTATCCCACTGTTGCTGTTGCGCGTAAGATGCGCTTTGGTACTGCGTCAGCGCCTGGTTCAGTGGAGCATTCGCCGACGCGGTCGCAAGCATTTGAAGCGGGATGATGACGTCATTTTGCGCAGTGTTCCACGGATAAGGCGTACCCCACCAAGTCTGTGGCGAGAATCCCATGATGGACTGAATGGATTGCGCCTGCCCGTGCCAGCCGTTATTGTAAGGCGGTCCATAGCTCGCGATCGATCCTGTGCCAGAAAGATCGCCAAGCGCCGTTTGCTCAATCAAGACGGGTGAACTCAGCGCAACCTGTTTGTTGGTGATTGCCGGCCGGTACGGTGCGCCAAAGATGGCGGCAGCGCCGACGATCAGGACGCCGATGATCCCGAGGCTTATGACCCCCTCTTTGACCATGTCAAAGTCGCGTTGTGGAAAGCGCAAGGTATCGCGTGCGAATCTGCCTCTTTTCATGCTTGCTCATCTCGCTTTTTTGCGGAAATTGGGTAGGGTGGCACCACACCTTTGCTGCGTACGGCCAGCAGGTGGAGACCGACCAGCGCGATGAGGATCGCGGGAAACACCGCGATGTGGAGGCCGTAGACCTGCCCGTTGTTCAGGATGTTGATAAAGCCGTCAAGTCCTGCCCCATTAAATGCATCTTTGCTCTGCACTTGATTCCACTGCGAGAAAAAATCGCCTCGCGAGAGATAGCCGGTGAACGCTTCGATGACGGAAACGGCAAAGGAGAGTGCGCCAACGACCCAGGTGAGCGCGCGACCTTCACGCCATGAGCCCATGAAAAACTGTCCGACGAGGTGCATCGTAGTAAAGAAGAAGAATGCCTGAACACTCCAATAGTGGACGCTGCGAAGAAACTCTCCGAGACTTGATGTCTGATACCAGAGTGGACCTTTGGCCGACATGATGATGCCGCTTGCAATGCAAAAGACTAAGCTGCTGAGTGTGAAGACGCCAAAGCTGTAGACAAGAGAGTTCACGTAGACAGGTTGTTCTGACGGCAGCAAGTTATCCCATGTCAGCTTCTCCGTTGCGGATTTGCGAAGTGATTTTGTCCAGTTCACGAGTGCTCACCGCGTTTCCCGTGCGGATACGAAAAGAGTGTGAAGCTTGCAAACACGATGAGCCAGATGACGCCGACATAGATGTTCGGCCATGCATTCGATGTGTTGATCACGGTCGATCGCCTGCCTTTCTCTTATGGCTCTAGCATACGGCTTGCCGTGATTTGGGAAGAGACCCGATTGTGTGATTCTTTGCTGCGAATTGGGGCTATTCAGGCATAGTCGGAAGGGACCACGGGGAAACGCAATCTATCATTGACATGCTAGATTCTCAGGACTAGCATGGGGATACATCATCCTCCATCGCGAATGAATGAGAAGTGCCCTGTGTCGACTTGGCCGACGCGTTCGCCTTTGGATGACATGGAGGTGAGTTGAGTCACGCTATCGATTATTGTGCCGACCTATAATGAGTTAGATAATCCGAAACGCCTGATAAATGAATTGATGCGCCATCTCCCGGATGAAACGTTTGAAGTGATTTTTGTCGATGACAGTTCAGACGCACGCTCGATCGAGTGGCTTTGCGCGTTGCGTGAGACATATCCGTTTGTACGTGTTGAACACCGTACAAGAGAACGCGGCCTCGGCAGCGCGGTCGTGCGCGGATTCGAGCTGTCTCGCGGGGACGTTATTGCCGTGATGGATGCGGATTTACAGCATCCGGTGGGCGTGCTCCCCGAAATGATGCGCGCGCTTGCGGCGGGGTATGATGTGGCGATCCCGAGTCGCTTTATTCCTGGAGGAAGCGACGGAGGACTCTCGCTTCCGCGTAAATTGGTCTCCTTTACGGCGCGCTGGATGGGGCGGCTTGCGCTCAAGCGACTGCGCAACGTTTCCGACCCGACAAGCGGCTACTTTATGGTGAAGCGCGCAGTGATCGATGGCGTCTCTTTGCGCCCGGTCGGTTGGAAGATCCTCATTGAAATCCTCGCACGCGGCTCTTACTCGCGCATTTTGGAGATTCCGTATGCGTTTGAGGCGCGCGCGTTGGGTGAGTCGAAAATGTCACTGCAGGAACAGTGGAATTATCTCCGGCATCTCGGGCGGCTGATTCTTGACAGTCCTGAGGAGAGGCGGGTGTATCTCTTTGCGCTTGTGGGCACATCTGGCGTGTTGGTCAACGAACTGCTCTATGATGTTTTGATCCATCTCCAGATGGCGCTCTGGACTGCGGGCGCGCTCTCTGCGTTTGTCGCGATGGGGACCAATTTTGTTCTCAATGATCGATTGACGTGGGTGGATGCGCGCGCAGGACAGGCGCATCGCCGTTTTCTCAAATACGTGATCACATCGCTGTTTGGCATCGCGCAAAGCACCGCCGTGCTTTCTGTTCTGGCGTATGGAGAACGCGTCAACTCGCTCTATGCCAATATCGCGGGGATTGCCGTTTCGATGGTCTGGAATTTTTACATCAACAACTTCTGGACGTGGAAAAAAAAGCGCCGCGTCGTCGATATTGTCATATCTCCGGTACGTACGGGTACAAAGCTTCACTAAGGGGGATCGATCGTGCAACTGATTCTTTTATCTGGCGGTTCAGGGAAACGTTTGTGGCCGCTCTCAAATGATGTTCGCTCAAAACAATTTTTGCGCGTGTTGGAAGGGCGAGACAACAACCTCGTTTCGATGGTTGAACGCGTCTGGGGGCAACTCTCCACGCTGGGAATGGCAGCTTCGACCTACTTGTGTGCGTCAAAGCTGCAAAAGGATTTGATCCACGCTCAACTGGGGGATGATGTCAGTATCATTGTTGAGCCGATGCGCATGGATACATTTCCGGCGATTGCTCTTGCGGCGGCGTATTTGGCAGATCAGGACGAAGAAGATGACATCCTTGTCGTGGCGCCTGTCGATCAGTTTGTAGAAACGATCTATTTTGAGCGAATAAAGAGCCTTTCTGGTGTGCTCGCCACATCTGGGGCGGACATGGTTCTGCTCGGCGTCAAACCGACGCACCCGTCGACCCAGTACGGGTATATCTGTGTTCATCCGGAGCACACGGAAGGGTCACCCTATGCGCGTGTATCGTCGTTTCGCGAAAAGCCAGAACGAGCGCACGCGCTTGAACTCGTCGAGCAGGGGGCGCTGTGGAACTGCGGGGTATTTTGCTTTCGCAAATCGTATCTGATACGCAAGCTGCAAGAGCGTGGCCTTCCGACACGCTATCGGGACATGGTCGCAGCGTTTCACGAGATGCCAAAACGGAGTTTTGACTATGAGGTGGTCGAACAGACACAAAAGATCGTTGTCGTGCCTTATGAGGGGGCATGGAAGGATCTCGGGACGTGGGAGACGCTTGCGCCGGAGATGCGCTCTTCTTTTCTCGGAATCGGCGTGGCGGATGCCTGCGAAAATTCCCATATTATCAACGAGCTCTCCATTCCTATTGTTGCAAAAGGGTTAAAGGATGTGATGGTCGTGGCGAGCCCCGACGGCATCCTAGTGACCGCGAAGGACCAGAGCAGCGGAATCAAAGATCTTGTCGCTCCTTATTGCATCCGTCCGATGTTTGAGGAGAGGCGTTGGGGATCCTACAAGGTGCTGGATTATCAGAAACTGCCTGATGGAACCGAGGTCTTGACAAAGCAGGTCACGCTGCGCGCAGGCGCGCATATCAGCTATCATCGTCACCACCTCCGAGAAGAGGTGTGGACGATGATAGCTGGAGATGCTGATCTGGCGCTTGACGGCAGGATGGTCAGTGTCACGGCGGGAGACGTTTTTCGCGTCTGCCGCGGCCAGTGGCACAGTATCATGGCGAAAACGCAGGTCATTTTTATCGAAGTGCAGCGCGGGGAGACACTCACGGAAGAGGACTGCGACCGTCGCTATATCGAGTGGGAGGATGTCGTCGAACACTGCGCGGTTCTTGAGCGATAGGAACTTTTGACGGGTGAAATGGCATAGTTGCCCCTTGACGTATTCTCCCGAACTGGTATTCTGTTCTGCGGGTCCTATGCGCATGGAAGAACAGAAAAGAGGCAAGCCATGAATGCGAAATATGATGTGATCATCGTGGGTGCAGGGCCTGCTGGGTTGTACGCTGCGTATGAATTTACGAGAAAGGCGCCGCGTGCGAAAGTGCTTTTGATCGATAAAGGCGTCGAAGCGAAGTATCGTCATTGTCCAATCATGGAATTGAAAATCGACAAGTGTCCGCCCGCGAACAAAATCAAGACGTACGCGAGTTGTTGGCCGGCGTGCGGCGTGATCAACGGCGCAGGCGGCGCAGGAAGCTTCAGCGACGGAAAATTCAATATCACATCTGAGTTTGGTGGATATTTAACGGAGTATCTCCCACCGTCTACGGTTATGGAATTGATTCGCTATGTCGATGCGATCAATCTGGAGCACGGGGTGCCCGACGCGATTACAGATCCCTCGACACCGGAAGTGGCGCAAATCGAGCGGCGAGCGATGGCGGTAGGTCTTAAGCTCTTGCGCGCACAAGTCCGACACATTGGCACAGACAATAACCTGCGTTTGATGAATGAGATTTTTGCTTACCTGGAAAAGCATATTGAGATGAGATTCCGCTCTTTTGTGGAGGATATTCTTGTTGAGAGTGATCGCATTCAGGGCGTTGTGTTGCGTGACGGAACGGAGCTGCGCGCGTCACATGTCTTGCTTGCGCCAGGTCGGGATGGCTCGACATGGCTATCTTCATTGCTGCGGCGGCACCACATTAAAATGACGAACAATCAGGTCGATATCGGTGTTCGTGTCGAGACGACCAATGTTGTGATGCAGGAGATCAATGAGCATCTCTATGAGGGAAAATTCATTTATCACTCCCCCTCAACGGGCCTGCGCGTGCGCACCTTTTGCAGCAATCCGTCTGGACACGTGGTCGTTGAGAATCACACGGGGATTATGGCGGCCAATGGACATGCGTATAAGGAACCGTCGATGGGATCGTCCAACACCAATTTTGCATTGCTTGTGAGTCATCGATTTACGGAACCGTTCAATCGCCCCAATGAGTTTGCGCGGCAGATCTGCTCGCACGCAAACGAACTTTCAGATGGCTCGATCATCGTGCAACGCTATGGCGATCTGCTTAAAGGGCGGCGCAGCACGCGTGAGCGATTGGAAGAAGGGTTTGTGGAGCCGACGCTCAAAGAAGCGGTGCCAGGTGATCTCGGCCTAGTACTTCCTTACAAAACGATGCTCGCTTTACACGAGATGATCAGAGCGCTTGACCATGTCACGCCGGGTATCGCTCAGGAGCACACGCTTTTTTACGGTGTGGAGGCCAAGTTCTACGCGGCGCGCGCAGAGGTTGACGCGAATCTGCAAACGAAGATTGAGGGGGTTTACTGCGCGGGGGATGGGCCAGGGCTTACGCGCGGTATCGCACAGGCGGCAAGCAGTGGCGTTTATGTTGCGCGTCACATCGCATCGCTTCTTTGACACCTGGAGAAAGGGACGCCGCACTCGCGCAGACGCACAGTCTTGCGCGAGATCGCCGTCACTTTTTCTTTCCGCCGTGAAAGACGAGGCGAACATGATCAAGGCCGTGGCGTTGAAACTCTTGTTCATACTGCTCCTTGCGGCGCCAGAGACGCATCTCTTGCTCTTTGGTGATCTCCTCGCCAGACGCGGACTGCACCAGCGTGTCGCGGTACGCTAAATGGTGTGAGAGCACATCCCAAAAGGTTTCTTCGTCATACGCGTCGATGATCGGGGTGAGGGCTTCTTCGAGCAAAGGCGTGGGGTGATGGCCGCCGCATCCGTCGCAATACTGCACGAGATCATCTGCTCCGCATTCGGATGCCATGGCATAGAGTGCGTCTGCTGTTTCAATGAGGTCTTTGTACATTTCGCTATTCTCCGACGCGCCATTGACGACCCACTCGCCAAGAAAGACGAGAGACAGCATTCTTTTGTATTGTTCTTCACTGAGTTCCAGTTTCATAAGACACCTCGTTCGTCATAGAGAAAGGATGGACTGCGACAATGAGAGAATTAACTTCTGCCCATGAATTTAAAGATATGATCCAATCAAACAAAACGGTGATTGAATTTTACGCGGATTGGTGTCCTGACTGCAAGCGTATCGATCCACATCTTGATGCGTGGGCTGAACAGTTTTCGGGACAATTCGCGATGGCACGCATCAATTGTGAAGCGGTGCCGGAAATCGCCGAGCAATTTGAGGTCGTGGGAATCCCCTCTTTTCTCGCGTTTGATCGCGCGGAACTCGTCAATCGTTTGTACAGTCGCGACGCAAAGTCAAAGCAACAAGTGGAGTCTTTTTTGCAAACCTGTTTTGACGTGTAATCCATAAAAAGGATGGTTCACCTGTCTTTTTCCTCTTTCGCCAAGACGCAAAACGGGTGTGACTCACGAGTGGCGCGAGACCCGCGCTTTCTGAGTCACACCCGCGCTCTTTTTAAAAAACCATTTTTCAGATAGAGCCGCGAGAAAAACCGATGACGACGAGTACAAGCATGATGACGATGTAAACCCGCAGTCCCCAGAATATGCTGTTCACCCATCCTTTCACCTGAGCGCGCTCAAGCGGCGGGAGTTGTTCGATGTTGTGATCTTGGGAAAAAGCTTCAAATGTTTTTTCGCGCATGGCGCACACCTCCCGATTGTGATTTGAATTCTAGAACAGTTTTGGCATGACGACGGACAGTCCGTATACAGCGTTCAAGCCAACCAAAAGCGCGACGATCAAAACCGCAGAGACATTCTGCCACTTGCGGTTGACATGCTCGCCCATAATGTGGCGGTCATTGAGCAAGAGTACCAAGAAAAGGAGTGCGGCCGGCATAAAGATCGACGCGATCACCTGCACGGTCAGATTGAGAAAACCCAGCGGCGCATTCGGAATCAGGACGACACTCGCGGCCAAAACTGCGCTGAGAATGCCTGGCAGGTAAAACTTCCACGCGCGCCGCGCGGGCATGTTGATGCTTTTCGGCCAGTGAAACGCCTCGCCCATCGCCCACGACGTGCTGGCTGTCAGCGCGATCATCGAGATGGTTCCCGCCTCAACCATTCCCAGCGCAAAGAGGGTTTCTCCGGTATTTCCCAAACGCTGTCCCATCACGGTGAGTATCTGCTCAATGCTCAGGTTGGACGCGCCATTCATTCCGTGGACGACCGTGCCCGTCAGGATTACAAGCGCGAGTGCGACTGCGACCATGGCGACGGTTCCCACCGCGGTGTCCATCTGGCCGTGGCGGATATCCTTCACCGTCAATCCTTTATCAACGACCGCTGACTGTTGAAAAAACAGCATCCACGGTGCGATCGTCGTGCCAAAGTTTGCGAGGATGATAAAGACGAACGCTGGCGTGAAACCGCCGGGAACCTGCCAGTGGGCAAACGCGTCGGCGACTACCGACCAGTGCGGGTGCGCCATGAACGCCAGCGGAATAAAAACGAGGTTTCCGGCCGCGATCCAGAGCGAGACGCGCTCCCATGTATAGTAGCGCAATACGAGCAGCACCACTGCGTCAAGCGTAATGGCAAGCAGGGCGCTCAGCCAGTGCGGTACGCCAAACACGGAGAGTCCGAGCGTGATGCCGATAAATTCGGTGATCAGTGTGAGGATGTTGGCAAGGACAAGATCGACGAGCGAGAACCAGCCCCAAAAGGCGCCGTAGCGACCCCAGATCAATTCAGCGTGGCCACGGCGGGTTACGGCGCCGAGGCGAACGGTCATCTC
Source organism: Ferroacidibacillus organovorans (assembly GCF_001516615.1). Lineage (GTDB taxonomy): Bacteria > Bacillota > Bacilli > Alicyclobacillales > SLC66 > Ferroacidibacillus > Ferroacidibacillus ferrooxidans_B. Next base: position 60,539 of record NZ_LPVJ01000018.1, read on the forward strand.
TTGCACGATGTATGCGATGATTCCTGACAGAATGAGTGCGGGTATGAAGAATCCGATACCGTAGGTTGCGCCAGTTTGGGAATAGGTGATCACACCGCCGGCGTCATTATCGGCGATCATCACGAGAACGCCAGGGCCGAGCAAAACAAAACCTAGCAAAATTCTAGAGAGCCAACCGCGCTTCTGGCGGAGCGTATCAATTCTGGCTTGATCTTTCGCGCGGATCGCTGCGTCTTCGGAGTCCATGGTACGTGCGTATACAGCTTGTTGTTGGATCATGGCAGAAATCCTCCTTTCTGGGTTGACGGGCATGACAAAACGATGCAAAGCTAATCATTAAAGCGCGTAAATCACCTATACTAGGACCGCTTTCCATGCCCATCACCTCCCAGAAAGAGTATTTCCTATCACCGCAAAAAGAAAATCCCCCTGCAGAATGAACAGGGGGATTTTCTTACACGGAAAGATACCGCGCATCCCCCTTGTTGAGCTTTAGCACTATGCGTCGTAGAGTTTCCACTCAGCCACATTAAGTAAAGCCTTAGTCCGGCAATACCTGTTCAACCCATTGGCGTCTCTCGACGTTTCCGGGCAGTGGCATGTTTCCGCATAGAAGCCTCGCCTAACGAGGATTCGTCTCTCAAATTGTAGCGTATCGAACATATCGTGATTCGTAAACTCTTTGTATTCATACCATGCATATGCGTACTCGTCAATCCCTTTTGCTGCGCTTGTATGTTAAGGAATTGTGAATGCAAGAATGCATGACGCTTTCACGACGATGCCCGCGCACAAGAGGCCGTCTCATAGAGACGCAACGCGAAAAAACTCGCGAGCGCACCGAGCAGACTGATGAGAGAGATGGCGACAAATCCTCCGCGAAGCCCCGTTGTGCGGCTGATAATTCCAACGAGTACGGGACCGCCGAACATGCCGATGGAGTAGACAGCCTGGAAAAAGCCCATCGCCGTTGCACGAAGTTCTTCGCGCACGTGACGAATCGAGAGTCCCATCAGTTGGGGCATGCAGATGCCTTGACCCAGTCCGTTAAACGCCTGCGTGATAAAAAGCCATACCATGGAGGGTGAGTATGGGATTGCCAAGGTGGCGACAGATGAGAGAAGAAATCCGAATGTGACCAGTTTGCGCGGACCAAAGCGCTGCATGAGTGGACGGCTGCTCAGAAAGCCTGCGAGCGCATTTGGTAGCGTCGACAGCACCGTGAGTGTGCCGAGTTGTGCATGGCTCGCGTGCAGGTGCGCCGCCTGGATGGGTGTGAATCCAAACAGCGTGGTAAATGTGACGGCCTGCGCCAACGCGGCGAGCAGTGATGTGCGAAGGATGCGCGGGTCGGCGGCCATGCGCAAGAGGGAGGGGGGCTTCTCTGTCGCGCGTTTGGGCGTCTCTTTTAGCCAGAGCGCAATGAAAAGGCCGATGATCCCACCGCACGCGGCAATGACAAATACGGAACGAATGCCGAATTGACCCGCGAGAATGCCGCCAAGAAGCATCGCGATCATTTGTCCGAGGCTTGCGTAATAGCTGAGCAGACTCATGGCGCGTGGTGCCTCGTCAGACGAGAAGAAGCGTGCGTACATGACAGTGTATGCGACCCACGCACCGGCTGCCACACCGGCAAGACTGCGCCAAAGCAGGGCGAGCGAAGGGGCGGGAAAGAGGGCGAATCCGGCACTTGAGAGTGTTCCGACGAGTAATCCGGCGATTACGTATGGTTTGCGGCGACCTGTGCGATCGGCCGCGATACCAAGCGGGATGCGAACGATCATCTGGGTGAGGCCGTAGCTTCCTAGCACAAGGCCAACCAGCGAGAGGCTGAGTCCCATCTGATCCAAGTAGGGTGGGAATACGGGAACATAGGTGTAAACGCTGAACCAGTAGAACATCGTGACAATCGGGAGCAAAATGGTGTTGAGACGCTGCATGGTGCGCTCCTCTCAGTGAGGCATTGGCATTCACTCATCGTACACAATTTATCCAGAATGAGATAGGCTCGTGGTATGATCGAACAAGATTGAAAGATGCAGCTATGGGAAATCGTAAGAATGATGTGCAAAAGGGGACGTTGCGATGCGGGACATGGAGAGACTAGAAGAGAACCTTATGAAGCTTATTCATCTCACAGGGCCGTGCGGGTTTGAGCATGAGGTGGCGCGCGCGATTTATGAGCAGGCCAGGATGTTTGCCGACGAGTGCCGCGTGGACGGACTCGGCAATGTGTGGGTCGGGATCAATGGCGCAAAGGACGGCCCGACGCTGATGGTCGCGGCACACATGGACGAAGTGGGGTTCATGGTAAAGACGATTGAGGCGAATGGATTCTTGCGCCTTGAGCAGTTGGGTGGGCACGATCCGCGAACGGTGGTGGGCCAGGATGTCATCGTTTTGACGGAAAATGGCCGGGTGCCAGGCGTAGTCGGTACGCTGTCTGTCCACTTTTTGCGCTATGACGATGCAGCGCGCGCGCCGAAGTTTCACGAACTCTACGTAGATTGCGGCGCGACATCACGCGAACACGCGCATGCGATGGGAATTCGCGTCGGCCAGGCTGTAGCGTATGAGCCCTCTGTGCGGCGCATCGGGGAGACGCGCATCGCCTCGAAGTCCCTTGACGATCGCGCCGGGTGCGCGGTCTTGCTCACGGCGCTTGAGGCGATGGATCGAGCACAACTGCACGGCACGGTGTGGGGGCTGTTTTCTGTGCAGGAAGAAGTGGGTCTGCGCGGGGCGAAAGCGGCAGCGGCGGCGCTTCACGCAGACGTCGCGCTCGCCATTGACACGACCGCGGCATCCGATACACCGCCCCCGCACGCGCCCGTGGGTCACGGTCTGGCCTTGGGTCAGGGTGCCGCGATCAAGGCGATGGATTTTAGTCTCATCAGCAGCTTGAGCGTACGCCGGTTTCTCGAACGGGTTGCGAGCGAGCGAGGAATACCTGTACAGACGGAGGTGTTTGCGGGCATTGGAACGGACGCCGGAGCGCTTCACATGGAAGGTGGCGCGATTCCGTCTGGCGTCATCTCGATCCCGTCGCGCTATACCCATTCTCCGATTGAAATGATCGATCTGAATGATCTGCACGGGTGTTATCGGTTACTGCTTGGTTTTATGGAAGCGATGCATTCTGTTGAGGATTTTTCGTTTTTGTCAGAGTGAGCGAAGGCGCGCAGGGAGTGAGGGGATTCGATGGCGCATGTTTCGGACGAGCTTCGCGACATCGCGCAGCGCATCGCACAGGCGGATGGGCGGCTTTATCGCGTCGGCGGCGGAGTGCGCGACGCATATCTCGGGTTGCCGGCGAAGGATGAAGATTTTTGCATCGTCGGCTTTGATGAGGCGCTGATGCAGCGCGTGCTGCCGGAGGCGTTCGCGGTGGGCAAGTCGTTTCCCGTCTACCGACTGCGCTGTGGAAGCCAGGTTTACGAGTTGGCCTTGGCACGGCGCGAGCGAAAGGCGGGGGTGGGGCACCGCGGCTTTGCGGTAGAGTTTGGGCGGGAAGTCTCCCTTGAAGAGGACCTGGCGCGCCGGGACCTCACCGTGAATGCCATGGCCGTCGATGTGTTGACGGATGAACACCATGATCCATATGGAGGGCTCCAGGATCTCAAGGGGGGTATTTTGCGCGCCGTCTCCGACGCGTTTGCGGAGGATCCCTTGCGCGTTTATCGCACGGCTCGCTTTGCGGCGCAGCTGTCCTTTTCTGTAGAGCCGCGCACGCGTGCGCTGATGCAGGAGTTGGTGGACGAGCTTGAGACGCTCAGTGTCGAGCGGGTATTTGACGAGTTTCGCAAGGCCTTGCGCACAGCCCGCCCGCTGCGTTTCTTTCAGACGCTTTGCGCAGCGTCTGCGCTGTCACCGCACTTCGCGCCGTTTGCCGAGAAAGCGGTGTTTTACCGCCTTGAAAACTTACTGAACGCTCTTGCGGCGGCTCCGGATCGCGACGAGTTTTCAGACGAGGCGATTTTTTCAGTTGTTGCGCTCAGCCTCGCGCGCGACGAGGACGTGCAGGCGTTTTGTCAACGAATGCGCGTGCCAGAGGTGTGGAAGACGGCGGCCATTCTCGGTCGGCAGCCTCTGTTTGACAAGTGTCACACGCTTTATCAGCGCGCAGCGCGCGTCGTACAGCGTGTCCGGCAGATTGAGCGGTGTGGGCTGACGGTGCTCGGCTATGCGCGCGTGCGCACAATCGCTGAAGGAAGCGCACAAGGGATTGCTGCGTATGCGTGGCTGCTCGATCTGGCGAAAGACCTGCGCGCGATCCGCGGAGAGGATGTCATGCGCGAAAACCCGGCGCTCGCGGGTCCGGCCTTGGGCAAGGCAATCGAGCAGCGTCGCGTCGCGCGCGCGCAAAACGCGCTAGAAATGCGTGCCGAAAGAGACGGATGAGCCAAAGGCGGTTAGATGTTTGGGCGATCATCGAGTGCATCTGTCATTTTTCAAGCTTTCTTCAAGTCGCGTTTTGTTCATACTCCGATTCGCCCTTTTTCGCTATGATAGGTGTATCGTAGAATTGAGGGATGGCATCTATGGTTAATGTTCCGTTCTACCGCATTGTTGCCATCGTCTGGATGTCCGTATCGTTCTTTCTCCAAATTTGGTGGTTCCAGAAGCGCCATCGGCAACCCTGGTCAACAGAGACTTCTGCCCAGTTTGAGCGGCTGCTCGTCAAGCAGGCGGTGACGTACCGGGAGACCGCGATTCGCCTGCAAGGGCTTTTGATCAAGTTCGGGCAGTTCCTGAGCACGCGTGCAGACCTGCTTCCGGATATTTTTCTGCGCGAGCTTTCTGCACTTGTCGATCAAGTGCCTACGGTGCCGTGGGAAAAGATTCGCCCGTTGCTTGACGCGGCATGGGGGGGAGCGTACGGGGAGGTCCTTGAGCGGATCAGCGTGGCGCCAGTTGCGTCTGCCTCCATCGGCGTGGTGTACAAAGGCTATCTACACAGTGGCGAGGCGGTGGCTGTCAAGGTTCGGCGCCCAGGAATTGAGCGAATTATCCGTGCGGATTTTCAGGCGCTTCGCATTGTTACGTTCCTGATGCGGCGATTTACAAAGCTTGGGAAGATGGCCGATTTGCCGGCACTTTATCAGCAAGTGGTCAACATTATCGGCAATGAACTTGATTTTCAGAAGGAACTCGCCAACGGGGAGTATTTCGCGCAGCGCTTTCACGATGCTCCGGGTATCGAGATTCCCTCGTACTACGCGCAGTATTCGACGCGCTCTGTGCTTGTCATGTCGTGGGTTGAGTCCGCGAGAGTGACAGATCTCGCCTTTATCGAGGAGCACGGACTCGATCGCCACGACATCGCGCAGCGACTTGTCCGGAGTTTTGCCATTCAGCTTTTCCAAGGCGGACGGTTTCACGCAGATCCACATCCCGGCAACATTCTTCTGCGCGAAGACGGCACGATCGTCCTGATTGACTTTGGCATGATCGGAACCATCCGCGATGAGGACGCGCGCGCGATCCGCGCGCTTATCGAGGCGCTGATTTTTGGCAACGCGGACCAGGTTGTCGAATCTCTTGAACGTCTGCGTTTTTTGTTGCCACACGCGGACAAGGCGGCATTGCGCGATGTGGTGATGGCGTTGTTTCGCGCGTATACTTCAAAAAACACGCCACGGTTTGACGACGCTGCGTTTGAACGGATATTGATCGACGTGCAGAACACGATCAAAAAACAACCGATTCAGTTGCCGAGTGAGTTTGCGTTTTTGGGGCGCACACTCTCGACGCTGGTAGGGGTCCTGCACATTATTGATCCGGGCATCGACCTCGTAGCCGTCGCGCGTCCTGTGGTGATGGATTGGCTGAATGCACAAGGAGACGCAAAGACGGAGCGCGAGGATGACCTGAAGTGGCTGAGAATCGTTCGTGACTGGGCGTCTCCGCTCGTGCAATTGCCGGAACTTTTGACGGATTCGCTGCGCGCGGCAGAGCGCGGGCGCGAGGATGACCGTCGTCAGCATTATGAACGGATGACGCAACAGGCTTACTTGCGCAACCACCTTTTTTCCTTCATCGTGTTTGCCTTGACGGGGGTTGGTGCCTATCTCGCGTGGTTCTTGCACAAATGGAGCCTGTTTGACGGCACTGGATTCATTTGTGTGATCTCTCTTGTGATCATGTGGCAAATTCGGCGAAAGCATCGCCGTTTTTTACAGCGACTGAGGAGGAATATCTAAGATGACTGACAAACGGGAAAAAGTGATGCGGGAAGCAGACGGGTCGTTCGGTCCTTTTGACTTTCGATTGGAGGGTTTTGAAGACGGGTATCGCCTGACGTTTCACGGGGATCGCGAGCGCATTCGCGACGGGCGCCGCGTATCTGGCGCGTTTCTCAATTTTTTGCAGCAGGTGGACCGCGTGGGACTGCGCCTTCCGTTCCCATTTCGCCTGCTGTTGCGGTTTTGGAAACGATACAACCGACGGCCTCACGATGATGATTGAAAGTGGCTTGCGTAAAATAGCATGAAATACGTGTGCCGCACCACGCTATGCCACCAGGATTCGGGAGGATGACATGGGCAAACTTTTTTTTTGTGTCGGACATTGACGGAACGCTCTTGACGACAGACGGTCGCGTGACGGATCGAACCTTGAGAACACTTTCGCAAACGCGCGAAAAAGGGCACTATGTCACACTGGCGACAGGGCGTTCACTTCATGCGACGCTACCGATTGTCAAGCAGATCGGTGTGAATGCGCACGTAATTACCCTAAATGGTGCACAGGTGGTTGACGCGACGGGACGCACCTTAATGCAAAAACCGCTCTTTAAGGCGCCGCTCGAGGAGCTTTGTGCGCAGCTTGAGGCGCAGCGCTACTCGTATTGTCTGATGACGGCGGATTGGTTTGTGGTAAGTGAGAAGGCGCTCTCGACCCATGTGAACTCTGCATTCGTAAAGCGCAAGGACGTAATCTCCCGCCCAGTTCTCGCAGATTTTTTGCAGGATGCCCCCCAGCCTGTACTGAAGCTTTCGCTGCGCTGTCCTGATCAAGCTGCGTTTGAATCCATGCTGCGGTTGCTTGTCGACGCGGATGTCTATGAGATCAGCTGTGGTGAACGGTTTTCCATCAACCTCACAGCAAGAGGGGTTACGAAGTGGACGGGGATTCAGTATGTCATCGATGAACTTTCCATCACCTCAAGCGACGTGGTGGCCTTTGGCAACGGGGACAATGATCTGGAGATGTTGCGCCGTGCTGGGCGTGGGTACGCCGTAGCGAATGCAGAAGAGCGCGTTTTGCGTTCATATGACCGTTTTATCGGCACGAACGACGAGGATGGTGTGGCCGCCGAGATGGAGCGGATTGTCGAAAACCTCTCTGGGCAGACCGCGTAGAAAGGTTTGAAAATGTTCCGAACCCCGTAGCGTTTTCTTTTGGGAAAGTTTAGCATAGGGAAGTGAACGTTATAAGGAGGGATTTTTGTGGCCGTGCAGGATCGAGCGTTGATGGATGAGGCCTATAAATGGTCAATTGAAGCGATGTACGAAACAGACGAAGCTTGGGAGAAAGAGTATCTGGCGGTGCGGTCGATTTTGCAAGACGATCCATTTGTCGACTTTCGCGGCCATTTGGCTGACGGGGCAGAGCGCGTCAGCCAATTTTTGAAGGTCAATCTTGAAGTGACAGAACGGCTACAGCGGCTGCACGTGTATGCGCACATGAAAGCGGATCAGGACACGCGAGTCGCGTCTGCGCAGTCGATGAACAGTCGCGCGTCCACGCTGTTCGCGCAGTACGGCGAGCGTGTGAGTTTCTTCATTCCGGAGATGCTCGCACTTCCAGAAGAGACGTGGGCGGCGTTCCTTGCGGATGAGCGTCTTGCGGATGAGCGGCATGCGCTCGATGATTTGCGCAGACAAAAGGCACACACGCTGTCTGCTGAGACTGAAGGTGTGCTCGCGAGTCTCTCGGATGCGCTTTCTGGACCGGGTCAGGCCTTCCGCCAGTTCTCGAATGCCGATTTTGATTTTGGCTCGTTTGAAGTGGATGGCACGGTCTATCCGGTCTCTGAGGGAAGCTACGGCGTGTATATGCGCAATAAGGATCGCCGGGTGCGCCATGAAGCGTATGCGAAGCTGTTTGATACATATATGGCGCACAAAAACGGAATCGCGACACTCTATGCGGCAAACGTGAAGCGGAATGTGACGATGGCACACGTCCGCGGTTTCGCGTCGGCAAGGCACGCCTCGCTCCATCGCAACAACATCCCGGTCAGCGTGTATGATTCGCTGATTGAAGGGGTTCACCGCGGGTTGTCCCACCTCCATCGCTACACTGATTTGCGTGCGCGCGTCCTTGGACTTGAGAAGATGGCGCACTATGATCGCACGGTGTCTCTCGCGGAGGCTGATCTCAGCGGGTATGACTACGAAAAAGGGTTTGCGATGATTCGTGCAGGTCTTGCGCCACTGGGAGAAGAGTATCAGGAAATTCTTGAGCGAGCGAAAACAGAGCGCTGGGTTGACGTTTATGAGAACAAGGGAAAGCGCAGCGGTGCTTATTCGACAGGTTTTTATGGCACGCGGCCGTACATTCTCATGAACTACCAGGATGACTATAACAGCGTCTCGACGCTCGCGCATGAGCTTGGGCACAGTGTGCACACGTACCTCTCTTCGCGCCATCAACTGCCACAGTACAGTGATTACTCGATTTTTCTCGCGGAGATTGCGAGCACGGTCAATGAGACGCTTCTTGTCAATCATCTCTTGCGTGAAACGTCCGATCCGCAAGTGAAAGCGGCGCTGCTTGACCAACAAATTGAGACGATCATGGGGACGATCTTCCGGCAGACGCAGTTTGCGGAGTATGAACAAAAGGCGCACCAGGCGGTAGAGTCCGGGGAGGCGCTCACACATGAGTCGCTGTCCAAACTTTTTGGAGAATTGGCGCAACAGTACTATGGTCCACGCTATGACTTGGATGAGCGCGCGGCGTACGAGTGGGCGCGTATTCCACATTTTTACAATGAATTTTACGTGTTTCAATATGCGACGGGCCTGAGCGCGGCGCTCGTGTTTGCAGATCGCATGCTCAAAAGGGAACCGGGAGCGGTTGACGCGTATCTGGGCTTTTTAAAGAGCGGGTCAAGCGCGTATCCGCTCGATGTGTTGAAGAGGGCAGGACTCGATATGACCGATCCATCGATCGTGCAACGCGCCATGGAGATTTTTGGGGGGCTTGTCGGGGAACTCGAGGGTGCGCTCGAAGCGTCAAAGGTTCTCTGATTCAAGGAATTCATGCACGGCGCGCAAAAGCAGTTGTGGTGATTTGCGCACATCGCGCAACCGCATGGCAAATGCGATGTAGAGAGGTCCTTCTGGGCTCAAAATGAATTGCAGCGCATCAGGTCGCAGGGTTTGGGAGAATCGATCCCAAGCCCTTTCGGCGCTTTCGCTGGCGATAGAAACATTGTCTATCAATTCGGGAAACGGAGCGTCGCGCTGCTGCAAAAGGTCGTACATCGAAACAGAGAGTGCCTCGGCGAGCCGATACACGTAATCGATCGAAGGGCTCTTGCGGCCACCTTTTTCAAGTTGGGAGATATGACTTAGCGAAACACCACTGCGCACAGAGAGATCTGCCAGCGTGTAGCCGTGCTTGAGCCGCAAGGCTTTGAGGCGGCTTCCGTCAAATTGCACCGTTGGTTTGATGACGTTTCCTCCTTTTCGGGGGATCTTTCGCTATTATACAAATGTGTAATGATGATGTGCAACTGCATGAAAAAGCGAGGGGCGCACCCGCACTCCCTCGCATCGCGTTTCATACTCTATTTAAGCTGGCCAGATTGTCAGTATGCCCGTCCGAACCACACCGTATGGGTTGCCGGCTTGTGGCAATTCACACAGGTCTTTTGCTTTGCGGGAGGCTCAAACGGAACGTTGCGGCTTGTGGCGCCGGTCTGCTCTTTGACGGCGGCCTCGCAAGCGTCATCGCCACACCATCCGGCCAAAGCGAATCCGCGCGACTCGCGAACGCGCTTGTGGAGTTCTTCCATCGTTTCGACCGGACCGCTGTGCTCTTCGCGAAATGCGCGCGCGCGTTCAAACAAGGAGCGTTGAATCTCGTCGAGCAGGACGGAGACGCGCTCCGTCAACTCGCTGACAGGAACGATCAGCTTCTCTCCCGTGTCGCGGCGTACGACAACGACTTGATCAGCGGCGAGATCGCGCGGCCCGAGTTCAATGCGCAGCGGGATGCCGCGCATCTCATACTCGTTAAACTTCCAGCCAGGACTCACGTCCTCACGGTCATCGATGCCTACGCGGTAACCGACCTTGCGAAGCGTCGCGACAAGCTCGTGCGCGGCAGGCACAACGTGTTCACGCATTTTCGCAGGTCCAATCGGTATTACCATCATCTGCGTTGGTGCGATGCGCGGAGGTAACTGCAGCCCGCGGTCGTCGCCATGCACCATGATGAGCGCTCCGAGAATGCGTGTGCTCATGCCCCACGATGTGGTGTGCGCCAGTTTTCGCTCGTTGTCTTTGTCGAGGAATTCAATTTTGAAACTGCTCGCAAAATTTTGCCCGAGGTTGTGCGACGTGCCAGCTTGAATGGCCTTTCCATCCCGCATCATCGCTTCGATGGAGTAGGTGGCGACAGCGCCGGGGAATTTTTCGGACGGTGTTTTTTGTCCGCGGATGACAGGTACGCTCAAAACTTCCTCCATAAACTCTGTGTAGACATCGAGCATCCGGAGGGTTTCTTCTTGCGCCTCTTCTGCGGTCGCATGCGCGGTGTGCCCCTCTTGCCAGAGAAACTCGCTCGTTCGAATAAATGGTAGTGTCCGCTTTTCCCAGCGCACGACGTTTGCCCACTGGTTGAGCAGCAGCGGAAGATCGCGATATGACTGGATCCACTGACTGTACATGTGCCCGATGATCGTTTCTGATGTGGGGCGAACGGCAAGCCGTTCCTCCAGTTTGTCATCGCCCACCTCCGTGACCCAAGGCAGCTCAGGGTTGAATCCTTCGATATGCTCCTTTTCTCTTTCAAAAAAACTTTCGGGAATGAACAGCGGGAAATAGGCATTGCGATGGCCTGTCGCCTTAAAGCGCTGATCGAGTTCGCGTTGGCATGCCTCCCACAGTTCATAGCCGTCGGGTCGAAAAACGATGCATCCACGCACAGGTGAATAATCCATCAATTGTGATTTTGTAATCACATCAATATACCATTTGGAGAAATCCTCATCTTGCGGGGTGATCTCCTTCACGAATTCCTTATCCTTAGCCATCGTGTCCTCCTGATCGCTGATCTTCACTGTGTGATTGATCACAAAGATTCAGCATGAAGCGGTTTCCAAACAGTATATCAGATTCTGGTTATTTCGCAGAGGAGTTGGCCGTTTGTCGGACTGGGATACGAAAGAGCGCGGCGGGTTGATGGAGCGCGTATTCGAGTTTGATGCGTTCAGGGACGGCGCGCATCGTTTCACTTTGAGAAATCCGTTCAGCTGCCATATGTTCTAAAGCGCGAATGGCGTATGGATTGGACAAGCTGACGATGCAGTAGTAGGTATCCACAAACCTCCCCAAACGTGTGAAAAGGGCGGCCTTGACGGTGCGGTGAAACCCCTTTTTGCGAATGCGTGGGGTCAGGTACGTTCCAAGCAGCACGCTGCGGTCGATTTGCTCATAGAAGCTCGCGCTGACGAGTGCGATAGAGCGATCCGTTTCATCGACGTACGCATACGCTCCTGGCAGATCACGCACGGTGTTTGAAGTGAGGCTCAGTCCAGCGTCAAGCGCTGCGCGCTCATCACAAAACGGCCACTCCAGACGCCGGAAGGCGTCGGGAACGGCTCCCCCATAAAAATCGACACATTGCTTATAGAGATCATGCGCGTCGCGCAATTGAAATGGGCGCAGATGGCGTGATGGATCGTGCGATTTCTTAGTGATTTTTATCAATCCCCGATTGTGTAATCGAATTATTCAATCGTATAATCTTGGTAGAGCACAAGACGCATCAATCCGCCAGGGAGTGGGTTGCGCCGTACAGGAGGTGTCCCTTGAAAAGCGGGCTAGGCGCACGAATGAAGGAACGACGAAAGCAGATCGGTATGTCTGTACAGGAGTTGGCGCTTCGCTCCCGCGTTTCTGTGAGCTATATCTACGCCATCGAAGCGGGATCTCGTGGATCACATATCGATAAATTGACGCGTATCGCACAGGCGCTTGGCATGACCATCGATGAATTGTGGAAGGATTCCCCTTCGTGATGGCTCCCTACGTCTCCCCTTTACACTGTGCACTACCCTTTGTCTCGCATCCATTGCCATCCCGAAAGGGATGGGGGTACAATAGGATCGGGGAGGGCTTCCCATGCAAACAGATATGTACATGACAACATTAAAAGATCGCGGGTATCGCTTGACGGGCAAACGTCGAGAGATCCTCGATTTTTTGTTGCAAAACAATCGCTATGTGACGGCACGCGAATTGATTGACCATCTTCGCGAATCGTACCCGACACTCAGCCTTGAAACGGTATATCGCAATCTAAAGACGCTGCGCGACGAGGGCATCATCGAAGAATCCCGTTTTGATGAACTGGAAGCGCGCTATCGTATGGCTTGTCAAAACGGCCATCACCATCATTATATCTGCGTTATGTGCGGAAAAACCATCATGCTCGATCACTGTCCGATGCCTGCCCTTGGATGTGCGCCTTCAGGGTTCACGGTTTTGCAACATCGCTTTGAGGTGTTGGGCTACTGTTCAGATTGTCAACCGGCGCCTGAATCGTCCCCGGAACAGAAGAACTGAACAGAAGGGGATGGTTTGATGCAACTTGACCGCATACGGGATCGCTCGACGGATCAACTCTTTGAGGCGATCTTGCGCCTGGAAAACCTGGATGAATGCTATCGGTTTTTTGAAGATATCTGCACAGTCGGAGAAGTTCAATCGCTCGCGCAGCGGCTTGAGGTTGCGCGCATGTTGCGCGACGGGCTCACATACAGTCACATCGAGTCGGAGACAGGCGCGAGCACTGCGACGATTAGCCGCGTCAAGCGGTGTTTAAACTATGGATCAGACGGATATCATTTGGTGCTCGATCGCATGAAAGAGTAGGTTTCGTGCGCGATGCGGAGGATGGCATGGATTCATGGGAGAGACTGATTAAGCTTGACCCTGAGCGCGAGCATAAAGAGGCAATGCTCGATCAAGTGTGCAAGGCGCAAGTCGACGCGCTGGTGCTTGGCGGAACCTGGGGGGTGACTGCGCGCAACGCCACAGACTTGGCGCTTGCCCTGCGCGCGCGCAAGGTGCGAAGGCCGATCTGGCAAGAGGTTTCGTCAGAATGCGGCATCGCGTTCGGAGTGGACGGGTATCTCTTTCCGATCGTTTTAAACGCGCTTGACGTTGATGTTCTCACGCGCAACTACGTTCGGTCGCTCCGTTCGTACCGCGCAGTCATACCGTGGAATCGCTGTGAGGCGATCGGATATATCGTGATGAATGACGCGTGCGCTGTCGCGAAACGGTCCCGCGCTGAGATTCCGCGGGATCTTGAAGACGTGCTCGCTTATGCGGCGTATGGTACAAGACTCTGCGGAATGAAAACGCTTTATCTTGAATACAGCGGGAAGTTTGGCGATGCGCGTGTGCCGCAGGAGGTAAAGCGCGCGTTTCCGCATATCCATCTCGTCTATGGCGGCGGGATTGAATCCTTAGAACAACTGAATTGCATGAAGCGTTTTGCAGACACAGTGGTTGTGGGCAATGCGCTCTATGAAAAAGGGTTGTCTTGGTTGAATGCGTCAACATGCACAATGTGATTTATGCAAGATTCTGGACTGTCGCGCGAAACCTTGAGAACGCAGAATCGTCTATAGAAGGAGTGAATAAAAACTCGGCCGGTTCACTCGGCCTAAGGTGCGTTCAAGGATTGAATGATCTTATTTTTGGGGGGATCACGCGTGGCAAAACGCAATTGGATGGTGGGCGGAGCAATCACGGCGGCACTCTTGGTGGGTAGCGTGATAAGTCCATTGGTGCTCGGAGCGCATGCGATGGGGATGGGCAATCCGCTAGCGGGTACGACAACAACGGCGGCACAGGCGCCAAATACGATTACGGTGACAGGCGTTGCCGGCGAGTATTCCACAGACAATGTGGCCACCATAAATTTTAATGCGAATATCACGGATCAAACGGCGCTTGCAGTATCGCGCGACGCAGCGCATGTCGCGGCGCAGATAACGCAGGAATTGCGGCATCTGGGAATCCCGCAAGGGGATATCTCTACGCAGCTTCAAGGGATGAACAATAACGGCGGTATGTCGAATGAGTCGGGCAATTTTAATGTCAATGTGACGGTCGCGTCGGCGAAACTCCTTCCGCAGGTGCTAAACATTTTGTCGTCCCTGCCCGAAGGCTATATCGGCAACGTGTACTCAAACGTTCAATACGCCCCGATGAATCTGCCGACCATTCGTGCACAGCTCTTTGCAAAGGCGCTGGTCGACGCAAAGAGTCAGGCGCAGATCTTGGCGACTGACGTTGGCGCAACCGTCGGACCGGTTGTCAGCGTGACGTCGCTGGCGCCAGTCAATACGAACGTGATGAACGGTCCTGCGCTGCCAAATCAAACGCTTGGCGGCATCAGCACAAACTATGGCTATGGCGGAGTTTCGCAAAACTATGTCAGTTCGCAAGTCACAGTGACGTACCAATTGATTCAGGGGTAAACAGTGCATGTGATATCTTACGCCGAGTGAACGCATATGCGCCCACTCGGCTTTTTCGCGGGGTAAAGATCAAACCGTATGCGGCGCGCGTCACAATCATTTTCGAGAGACATTTATCGCTTGCAAAGCCCGACGATTGCGATTGAAAAGCAGGCGATGGAGTCTATAATAGGGCATACGGGATACATTGTTTTAGGCTATGAAAGATTGCGATTCTTGTTAAGGCGGTGGAGAGAGTGGCGTATGAAAGGCCCACGCGCTTTGGAGCGATTCCGGTGAAACAGCGCTTTCAAAAGCAGCCGGCGAAATCTTCACAGCTTGCTGTGCTATTTCCTGGCAGGGAGTATCCGCTAGATGCTCCGCTCATGTGGTATGCAGCAAAGGCTGCCTTCTCCGCGGGGTATGATGTGCTCGGAATCGAGTACGGGTATCAAGCGAATCGCACGGATTTACGAATGGGTGATTTTGATGTGTTGGTTTCAGAAGCTCTTGACGCAATCGATCAGCTACTAACAGATTCATATCGTGAGGTTACTTTTATAGGGAAGAGTTTGGGGACGATGGTGCAGTCAAGGGTCGCACAGCAAGTTTCCTTTTATGTAGGGAGTCATGTGTTTCTCACGCCGGTAAAACCGATCATTCCTTTTATTCAGGATGCACAGCGTTCGATGGTCGTCGTGGGAGATTGCGATCCCATTTTTGAAGCGACGGATATCGCCCAAATTTTAAATCGGCCGAATGTGGACGTAACCGTCATTCCGGGCGCGAATCACGCGTTAGAAACAGAGGATGCCGGTGCATCGATTCGTATTCTAGGGCAGACGATCACGCTGTGCGAGCGGTTTTTGGCAAATCAAAACAAGGGCAATTCGCTGGAGGAATAGGTTTGGAGTCATCCGTGTGGAAGCGCCGCTTGCAAAAAACATATGACCAATACGCGCAGGAGCGAGACCAAGTCGTCAAAGACGGTTGGAAACTCGCAGAACGGAAAATGTTTCTGTCGCGGTTGCAGCGTGAGAATGCTGTGCAACTGCTGGAGATCGGCGCGGGAACAGGACGCGACAGCGCATTTTTCAAAGAAAATGGATTGCTGGTCACAGCGACCGACCTTTCACGTGAAATGGTTTTGCTCTGCCGTGAGAAGGGACTTTCGGCAGAGCAGATGGACGCGAGTGACCTTCAGTTTTCAGATGGACACTTTGACGGGGTTTGGACGATCAACTGCCTGCTCCACGTGCCAAAAAGGGATTTGCCGGGTGTACTTCAAGAGGTGCGAAGGGTACTTAAACCAGGCGGATCCTTTTATTTTGGCGTGTATGGCGGGATGGATTTTGAGGGCGTCTGGGAGGCGGATCGCTATGATCCAAAGCGCTTTTTCTCATTCCATACGGATGAGGCCATCAAGGAAACAGTCCGTCGCTTCTTTACGTTGGAATCGTTTAGAACCATTGATTATGGGAATGAAATCTTGCATTTTCAGGCGATGGTTTTAAGGTGCTGAGAGGGGAATGGGATCATGTTCAGCTACAGCGTCAACGCGGATACGCAAATGAGGTTGTTGGAAGTAAGAGATGCGGATCCGCTCTTTGCCCTGTTAGACCAGTCACGCAGTTATCTTCGGGAGTGGCTGCCTTTTGTGGATGGGACGCGCACGGCTAAGGACACACAAGATTTCATCCAGGGTGGGTTGCAGCAATATGCGTCAAACAACGGCTTTGAACTGGGGATATGGTATCGCGGGGAACTCGCGGGAGTTCTCGGTCTCCACTACATCCATTGGCCGAATCGACTGACGAGTATTGGGTATTGGATGGGTGAAAGGTTTCAAGGCAGAGCCATCATGACAAACGCTTGCCGTGCGCTCACGGACATTCTTTTCAAGGAGTACGGATTGAACCGCGTGGAGATACGGGTCGCTTCCCAGAATCTAAAAAGCAGGGCCATTCCTGAGCGGTTGGGATTTCAAAATGAAGGATGCAGGCGACAGGCTGAATGGTTGTATGATCACTACGTCGATCACGTGATCTACGGCATGCTTGCGCAGGATTGGAAGGTTTGAATTGGTGCGGCGCGTCATTTTGCCGCATCGCTGCAATGCCGCATTTATGGAATGTGAAATGAGGAAATGAGCATCGAATCGTTAAACCCCGCACCATCAGCCCGCGACGAGACAACGCTCGACGGCGCAACGCGTCACACCTCGGGGCTGCTAAGCCCTGTCCGCCAATCCCGCAATTTTACTGCGCTGTGGCTCGGCCAAACGCTGTCCCAGTTTGGCGATTCGGTACTCTGGGTCACACTTCCTTTGACTGTGTTTCACACGTCGAGTTCCACGATGAAGCTCGGGATCATCATGGGTCTGTTCATGCTGCCTCAAGTCGCGCTGTTGCCGTTTACCGGCATCCTCGCCGACCGTATCTCGCGTAGGCGGGCCATGCTTGCCACAGATGTCATTCGCTTTTTGCTTGTGATCGCGCTCGCGCTTCTTTATGTGGCGCGGATGACGGATACGCGCATCCTTGGTGTCTTTGTGCTTGTGTACGGAGCCATGGAGGCGGTGTTTAATCCGGCCTACTCGGGCGCGCGCCAACAGGTTTTCACAGCAGAGATCCGCAGTGCAGCCATCTCGCTCACACAGATCAGCATCCAGTCGGCGCGGCTGCTCGGCCCGGCGCTTGGCGGTGCGCTGGTTGGAATAGCAACGCCTGCCGCCGGTTTCTTGCTCGACGCGCTGATGCTGTTTGCGTCGATTGTCAGCTTGCTTTTTCTGCGCATTCCTCCTCCGCGGAAAGAAGCGTCATCACATCAGGGGATGCGCGGATACTTTCACGAACTGCTCGGCGGTTACCATGAACTCCGAAAGCATCCGTGGCTGTGGATCACGATCGTGGCATTCGCTTTTTTAAGCATCGCGAGCGCAGGTCTTGCCACCATTCTCGTTCCGTGGCTTGTCAAGGTTCATCTGCACCTCTCGGATTTTACGTATGGACTCGTGAGCAGCGCATCGGGCGTTGGCGCCATCGCCGCGGCGTTTGTCTATAGCCGGAGACGACAGTGGAGGCGTCGAGCTTATCTTGCGTACGGAGGGCTCGCCGCCAATGCACTGGCGCTTTTTGGGCTGACCTTCGCGCATGCGACATGGGTGCTCGTGGCGGTCATGGCCGTGGCGAGTGCGGGTTCGATGATGTTTGGCGTGGTGTGGGAGGGGAGCATGCAAGAGTTGGTGGCTCCTGAGGCATACGGACGCGCCGCAAGCCTTGATTATTTCGGTTCGTGGGTGCTTCTTCCAGTCGGTAATGTCCTGATTGGGTGGCTCGCCTCGCGTGTGGGCGGGATTCACACGGTCTGGGCCGCATCTCTTTTTATGTTGATCATCACGGTCATCACCATGTCCGTTCCGGCTGTCCGTCGATTCAATTAGAATTCACCCACTCATTTGACGCCCCACTTTTTAAGGTGGTATAGTAGTCAACGTCGACGGAATGTAGCTCAGGTTGGTAGAGCGCACGGTTCGGGACCGTGAGGCCGCAGGTTCGAATCCTGTCATTCCGACCATTGTGCATGGCCCGCTCAGTAAACAGCTTCTTTGTTTACAGAAGCGGGCTTCTTCCTATTTTCAACCCACATAAATTCAATTGGAGAGATGAACGATGCGTGAATCGCTGCAGAACAGGCCTCCTAGCGTCGGCGTCATTATGGGGAGCGCGTCTGATTTTGAGACGATGGATCATGCCATTCAGATTCTGAAGTCGTTTGGCGTCGCGTATGAAACGGAGATCGTATCAGCGCATCGCACGCCCGACAAGCTCTTTTCCTATGCAAAGACGGCGCGTGAGCGCGGATTGCGCGTCATTATCGCGGGCGCGGGTGGCGCGGCGCACCTTCCTGGAATGACTGCCGCCATGACGACGCTTCCGGTTATCGGGGTGCCTGTGCAGTCAAAGGCGCTCCAGGGACTCGACAGCCTCCTCTCCATCGTGCAGATGCCAGGCGGCGTCCCTGTGGCGACGGTGGCGATCGGGGCAGCGGGCGCGAAGAATGCGGGTCTGCTTGCCGTGTCGATCCTTGCGCTACAAGAGGATGAACTCGCGACAAAACTTGAGGCGTACCGCGAAACTCAGCGAGATACGGTGCTTGCGACGTCACTTCCAGAGGGAGGGGTGGAGTCTTGAAAAAGGGTGAGAAGCCGTTTGTTCTAGGTCTGCTTGGAGACGGTCAACTCGCACAGATGACTGCGCTCGCCGCGCGTTCGCTCGGAATGAAAACGCACGTTTTTGCGTCGAGTCGCGAGAATCCGGCCGCGTTCGTGGCAGACGAGGTGACGCTTGGCGATCTCGCAGATGAGAAGGCGCTCGTGGCGTTTGCAAAAAGTGTGGACGCGCTCACCTACGACACAGAGAATCTGCCTTATGAGACGATTTGCCAAGCGGCCGCGCACGCCCCTGCCTATCCCGATCCGAACGTGCTTCACATCGCGCAGCATCGCATCCGTGAGCGCACGTTTCTCTCCTCACTCGGCGTTCCGATCCCGAATGTCGCGTATGTCACATCGGAAGAACAATGCCAGCACGCCGCGCATTCATTCACATTTCCGGGTGTGCTCAAAACGGCTGCGTTTGGCTATGACGGCAAAGGGCAGCGCGTCGTACGCGAGGCGGGTGCGTTGCGCACCGCGTGGCGCGACCTTGGCGAACAGCCATGCGTGCTCGAAGCGTTCGTCGATTTTGAGCGTGAGATGTCCGTTATTGTCGCCCGCGCGCAAACAGGTGAGATGCAGACCTTCGGCGTGATCGACAATGAGCACCGCAATCATATTCTGCACGCCTCTGTCTCGCCTTCGTCGCTTCCTTCTTCTGTAAAGCAGGAGGCGCAGCGTATCGCGCAAACGATCGCCGCATCCCTTGACCTTGTGGGCCTGCTCGCCGTCGAGATGTTCGCCACAACGGACGGTCGTGTTCTTGTGAATGAACTCGCGCCGCGTCCGCACAACTCGGGGCATGTCACTCAGCGGGCCAATGCGCTCAGCCAGTTTCACAAACTGTGTCTCGCCGCGAGTGGACAGGCACTCGGGGAGATCGACGCGCGCCCCGGGGTGATGATCAATCTGCTTGGCGATCTCTTTCCAAAAGGAACAAAACCCGTGTACCGCCATGTCGGCTTTCTTGAACCGCCGCTCACAGTGGCGTCGGGTGCGACAATCAGCACCTATTTTTACGGCAAGAAAGAGGCGCGCAATGGACGCAAGATGGGCCATCTCATCGCGGTGGCCGACACGGTCGAGAAAGCGTACGAGGCGGCTGCGCACGCGTATCAAATGTACGTTCACGCGGCGACTGCGGCAGGCGGTGTCCGCGTGTGAGCGAGGATGAGGCGCGGTTGATTATGCAAGCTTCGCTTACCGACGAGGTGATGCGCGCTGAGCGTTTGCGCGTAGTTCGCGCGGTTCACCGCCAGGCCGTCGCGCTGCTCACTGCACTTGGACTGCCCGATCTCCTACAAGACGGGCGGCTGTCCGAGCAACTGGCGCGCTATGAGACGGCGCACCACATCCCTGGAGACCATTTGTGGCAAGCGATGCAGTTTTTCTTTCGCGTGGCGCGCGAAGGGGGCGACGCGCGCGATCAGACGCTGATTCCTCACTATGCGAGCATTGTGCGCCAGACCTTGTTTGCGCCAGCCTATCGGCGTGAGCCGCAAATTCCTGACGGCTTTTGGGAGACGCCGCTTGGACTTGCCGTGCGCTTTGTGGAGCAGGGCGTGACAGCCTGTGAAGACACGCTGCAAAAACTCGCGAGAGAAGGAGAATCATCATCATGAGCGCGATGCAACCAGAACCGCAGGATCTGCTTGCCGGTCTGAACCCAGAGCAGGTGCAAGCGGTCGTTCATAAAGATGGACCGCTTCTCGTCATCGCCGGCGCGGGAAGCGGCAAGACAAGCGTCCTCACGCGTCGCGTCGCCTATCTGATCGAGCATGGGGATGTGCTGCCGTGGGGCATCCTCGCCATCACGTTTACCAACAAAGCGGCGCGCGAGATGAAATCGCGAATGGAGACGCTGATTGGCTTGCGCGCAAACGACATCTGGGTATCGACGTTTCACGCGATGTGTGTGCGCATCCTGCGCCGGGAGATTGAGAAGCTTGGGTACACGTCATCGTTCACGATCCTTGACGCGACAGACCAACTCTCAGCCGTGAAGCGTTGCGTATCCGATCTCAACATCGACACCAAGAAGTTTGAACCGCGCAGTCTGCTCGCGGCGATCAGCGGCTACAAAAATGCGCGCATCTCACCAGGAACTGCAACGGAAAAGGCTGCCACGCTTTTTGAGCAGATGGCGGCGAAGGTTTATACGCTCTATCAGCGGCGCCTTAAAGAGCAGAACGCGCTTGATTTTGACGATTTAATTGAAAAGACCGTGGAACTCTTCACTGAACACGACGATGTGCTCGCTTTTTATCAGCGCAAATTTCAATATATTTTGGTTGATGAATATCAGGATACAAACCGCAGTCAATATGAACTGGTTACGCTCCTTGCCAAACGCCACCGCAACCTCTGTGTCGTCGGCGACGCGGATCAGTCGATCTACGCGTGGCGCGGTGCGGATATTTCCAACATTCTTTCGTTTGAGAAGGATTATCCTGACGCAGTCGTGGTCAAACTTGAACAGAACTATCGCTCCACACAGTCGATCCTCGATGCGGCGAACGCTGTGATTAAAAACAACCGCAACCGTCCGGAGAAGCGTTTGTGGACGGCGAATAAAGGCGGTTCGCGGGTGCGGGTGCACATGGCGATGGATGAGCGCGAAGAGGCGCGCTACCTTGTCGAAGAGGCGCAGCGCCTGCACGATGAGCGAGACGTCCCTTATTCCGAGATGGCGGTGCTCTATCGCACGAATGCGCAGTCGCGCGTCGTGGAAGAATTGTGCCTGCAGGCGGGCATCCCATACCGGGTCGTTGGCGGCACGCGATTCTATGAGCGAAAAGAGATCAAAGACGTGGTCGCGTACCTTCGTTTGATCGCCAATCCGCGGGATGACATCGCGTTTTCCCGGATCATCAACGAACCGCGGCGCGGTATCGGAGATGGGACGCTCGGCAAGCTGATGGCCTATGCGGCGCAACACGGCGTTTCGCTAATCGACGCGATTCACGCGGGGGAAGCGACGGGGCTCAGTCTGCGCTTTCGCGAGGCGCTCGCGGGATTCGCGACGTTGATTGAAACGCTGCACACGATGTCGCAGTATCTCAGCGTGACGGAACTGACGGAAGAACTCTATGCGATGAGCGGGTATCGCAGGGCACTCTTGGAGGAAAAAACGATTGAGAGCCAGTCGCGCGTCGAAAACCTCGAAGAGTTTCTCTCGCTGACCCAAGAGTTTGACTTGACCCATGAGATGGGGTCGCTTGTCGATTTTCTCACGGAGAATGCGCTTGAGACGGATCTGGATCGCGCGCGCAGCGATGAGGACGCGGGTGTCACCCTGATGACTCTGCACAGTGCGAAGGGGCTTGAGTTTTCGGTGGTCTTTCTCATCGGAATGGAAGAGGGTATCTTCCCGCACAGTCGTGCGATCGACGATGAAAGCGAGATGGCCGAGGAGCGAAGGCTCTGCTATGTGGGCATTACGCGCGCAAAGCAGGAGTTGACGCTCTCGTGCGCCTACTCGCGGATGTTATTCGGGCAGACGCGCGCGAACATGCCGTCGCGGTTTTTAAAGGAGATTCCGCAGGAACTCGTCGAGTCCATCGGCTATACACGTCGTGCGGTTGCCGCGGCACCTGAGCGAATGCGCCGTGAGCCAAGTCCGGGGATCACGGTTGTGAACCATGTGCCACAAGGGTTTGGCGGTGATGTGGCGGCGAACTGGCAAGTAGGCGATGGTGTTTTGCACCGCAAGTGGGGCGTCGGCACCGTGACGGAGCTTGCAGGATCCGGGGATGATCTTGAGATCACCGTGTCGTTTGAACCGCCGATCGGATCGCGCAAGTTGATGGTGCGGTTTGCGCCGATCAAGCGAGTGGAGGGATAGGAAATGGGCGAAATCGCGCGACGCGCGGCGGAACTGCGCGAACTTCTGCATCGCTATGATTATCACTACCACGTTCTTGACGCGCCACTGGTGTCCGATCTTGAATACGACCAACTCTTGCGTGAATTAAACGAGATCGAGCAGGCGCATCCTGAATGGGTGACGCCCGATTCGCCGACACAGCGCGTCGGCGGCAATCTGCTCGAAGGATTTGCGAAAGTGGCGCATCGCATTCCGCTCCGTTCGCTTTCCAATGTGTTTAATGAGCAGGAGTTGCTTGCGTTTGACGAACGGATTCGCGCGGTGGCGACGGATTTTAAAGGGTATGTCTGCGAATTGAAGATCGATGGACTGGCGACGGCGCTGCGCTATGACGCAGGTGTCATGACACAAGGCGCCACGCGTGGGGATGGCGTTGTCGGCGAGGACATCACGGTGAACCTGCGCACCATCAAGGCGATTCCGCTGCGTCTTCGGCAAGACGTGAGCATCGAGGTGCGCGGTGAGTCCTACCTTCCGCGCGCAGCGTTTGAGCGGATCAATGAGGAGCGACGCGATCGCGGAGAACCGCTTTTCGCGAATCCGCGCAACGTGGCGGCAGGTACGCTGCGTCAGCTCGATCCATCCATCGTCGCCGCACGCAAACTCTCCTTTTTCGCGTACACCCTGGCGACACCTGCCGGGCTTGCGACGACACAGGCAGAGGCGCTGCGCGTGATGGGCGAATGGGGGCTTCCGGTCAACCCACACTGGCGGCACTGTTTTCACATCAGGGACGTGCTGGAGTACATCGCGTGGGCGTACGCGGCACGCGCGGCGCTTGCGTATGACATTGACGGAGTCGTCATCAAGGTGAACGATTTTGCGGTGCAAGAAGCGCTCGGATTTACCGCCAAAAGCCCGCGCTTTGCCGTCGCCTACAAATTTGCCGCAGAGCAGGCTGAGTCGCGCGTGTTAAACATTGAACTTAGCGTCGGACGAACGGGCGCGATCACGCCGACGGCGATCATTGAACCTGTTTTTTTGGCAGGAACGACGGTGAGTCGGGCCACCCTTCACAACGAGGACATGATCAGGGAAAAGGATGTGCGCATCGGAGATCTTGTCATCGTGCAAAAAGCGGGCGATATCATTCCTGAGATTGTGCGCAGTCTGCCAGAGGCGCGCAAGGGCGATGAGGTTGTCTTTCGCATGCCGACACACTGTCCGTCGTGCGGTGAAGGTCTTTTGCGCGCGGATGGCGAGGTGGTGCTCCGCTGTGTGAACGAGGACTGTCCCGCAAAGCAAGTTGAGGCGCTGATCCACTTTGTTTCACGTAGTGCAATGAACGTTGACGGCGTCGGGGAGCAGTGGATCGAGACGTTGTTTGAAAAAGGACTGCTCACGGACATCCCGAGCCTCTATCGACTTAACCGAGAATCGCTGCTGACGCTTGATCGCATGGGGGATAAGCTCGCTGAGCGAATGCTGCGCAGCATCGAAGAGAGCAAAAGGCAGCCTCTGGAACGTCTGCTTTTTGGTCTTGGCATCCGCCATGTCGGGGAAAAAGCGGCGCAGGTGCTCGCAGAGACGTTTGGCACGATGGACGCTTTTTTGGCGGCGAGTGTCGATGCGCTTCAGGCGATTCCAGACGTTGGACCAAAGGTCGCGCAATCGATCGCAGCGTACACCAAAAAACCGCAACATCGCGCGTTGATCGAGGAACTGCGCGAACTGGGGTTGCGCATGGACACTGATCGCAAAAAGGCAGAGGATGGCGTGCTGCGCGGAACTGTGTTTGTGCTTACAGGCACGCTTTCTGCAATGAGCCGCGGCGAGGCGCAAGCGCGCCTGGAGACGCTTGGCGCGACGGTGACAGGAAGTGTGAGTGCAAAAACGAACGTCGTCATCGCAGGGGAAGCGGCCGGTTCGAAACTTGCCAAAGCAGAAAAACTCATTCAGGATGGGAAGGCGTCAAACCTTCGCATCATGAATGAGGAAGAATTCCTGCAGGCGCTCGCATCGTGGGAGTCTGTGGCACAGTCATCCGTAGAGGATGCCTAGCGCCCGCGAATAAACGAGTCAACGTTCTGCTTGTAGCGACGGCGCACGCGCACAAAGCGAAAACGCGTGGAGTAGCGGCCTGCCACAAAGGCGGCGGGGATGGAGATCGCGTCGAGAATGGCGAGCCAGTTCAGAAGGATCACTCCTCGTTTGTCCGAAATCAAAAGGTTCAACCAAGGATATGCGGCACGTTATCTCGTTAGACCATGATCACTCTATGTGGAACAGAAAGAAGGATTTTTTCTATCATGCAGTATGCATTCGCGGCAGTTATCAGCTTTGTTTTGGTGTGGGCGCTCATTCCGCCAATCAAGACATGGGCATTGCGCATCCAGTTTGTCGATCAACCCAACCACCGAAAACTTCACAAAAATCCGATCCCGCTCATGGGCGGCGTGGCGATCGTGATCGGTTTTTTCATCACGGCGTTCTTTTTCGCAAAAGGCAGCCGTGAGCTTGACGGCATCCTTTTGGGTGGTACGGTCATCTTCTTTTTGGGGCTTTTCGACGACTACGGAAAGACGCGCTCCAAAGAGCTTCCGGCGTGGCCGAAACTCCTTGTGCAAATTGGCGCGTCGGCGATTTTACCAGCGTTTGGCGTGAGTGTCCAGGGCATGAACATTCCTTTTCTGCACCCTTCTTACGTGCTTTTCCCGACGTGGCTTGGCATCGCCTCGACCATGATCTGGGTCATCGGCATCACCAACATGATGAATTTTCTCGACGGTGTGGACGGGCTTGCGGCAGGTATTTCTGCGATCTCTGCGACCACGCTGTTTTTTATCGCGATCGTAAAGGGGCACCCTTCGATGGCGATGCTTGCAATCATTCTCGTCGGCGTGTCACTTGGTTTCTTGCGCCACAATTTCTATCCGGCGCGAATTTTCATGGGGGATGCGGGCGCGACGTTTCTCGGGTTCATTCTGGCCGGAATCGCCGTCGAAGGCGCATTCAAGTCGGCGGCGCTCGTTTCTGTCGCAATCCCGGTGTTGGCGCTTGGCGTCCCGATCATGGATGCGTTCTACGTTATTTTTCGGCGATTTCGCGAGAATCGCCCCATTTATGTTGCGGATAAAGGTCATACGTTTCACCAATTGATGCGCTCTGGGCTCTCGCAGAAACAGACGGTGACGATTCTCTATCTCCTGGGGATCTGTTTTTCGCTGCTCTCGATTGTCCTGTTGTTGTCCTGAGCGTGCGCCGAGTGTGCAAAATGCTATGGTATACTTGAAAAATGAGGTATTTTCAGGCGGGGGTTAACGATGAATCTATCGATCGAAGATGTGTATCACGTGGCAAACCTTGCGCGCATCGCGATCTCAAAGGATGAGGCGCAGGCGCTTGTTCACGATCTGGGAAGAATTCTTGAACACGCAGAAATGCTGCAATCGCTCGACGTGTCCGGTGTAAAAGAGACGAGTCACATCGGGGTTTTTGAATCGGTGACGCGCGCGGATGAGATCCGTCCATCCCTCGGAACGGAGCGCGTCGTCGCAAACGCGCCGGATGAGGAAGATGGTCAATTTCGCGTACCTGCGGTGCTTGAGGGGGCGTCATCGTGATCGGCGAGATGGATATTGTGCAGATGCGCGCCGCACTTGACGCGGGCGAGCGCACCGCGGCGTCGCTCGCGCAGGATGCGCTTCAGGCGGTTCGCGAAAAAGACGGTGAGGTGGGCGCCTTTTTGCGGCTGGATGAGGCGCTGAGCGAAGTCCCTTCGCAAACGCAAGGGACTTCGCTGCTCGCCGGAATTCCGTACGCGGTCAAGGCAAACCTCTGCGTCGCTGATCGCGAGACGACATGCGCCAGCAAGATTCTCAAAGGCTATCGACCACCGCACACGGCAACAGCTGTCGTGAAGTTGCAGGAGGCTGGAGCGACGCTTGTTGGCGCGCTCAACATGGATGAGTTTGCGATGGGCTCATCGACGGAAAACTCAGCCTATCAAATTACGCGCAATCCGTGGGATCTCACACGCGTGCCGGGTGGATCGAGCGGCGGTGCGGCGGCGGCGGTGGCGGCTGGTTTCGTGCCATTTGCGCTCGGCTCAGATACGGGCGGGTCCATTCGCCAGCCTGCGGCGTTTTGCGGTGTCGTCGGTCTAAAGCCAACGTATGGACGGGTGTCGCGTTTTGGCCTTGTCGCGTTTGCCTCTTCGCTTGATCAGATCGGACCTCTGACGCGCACAGTGGAGGACGCGGCGCTGGTTCTTCAGACGATCGCGGGGCATGATCCGCTCGATGCGACGTCGGCCAATCTTCCCGTTCCGGATTATCGCGCGGCGCTGACGGGAGAGATCAACGGTCTGCGGGTAGGGATTCCGCAGGAGTACTTTGGCGAGGGCGTAGAGGAAGGCGTCTCGCGCGCGGTGAATGCGGCGATTGAACAGTTGAAGGCGCTTGGCGCAACCGTTATGCCTGTCAGCCTCCCGCACACATCGTATGCGCTCGCGGCATACTACATTCTGGCGCCGGCTGAAGCGTCGTCCAATCTCTCGCGGTTTGACGGCGTGCGCTATGGCTATCGCGCGGACGGGGTCGCGGATTTGCTGGATCTTTACAAGAAAACGCGCGGCGAAGGGTTTGGCAAAGAAGTCAAGCGGCGCATTCTGATCGGTACATACGCGCTTTCGTCAGGCTACTATGACGCGTACTACAAGCGCGCGCAGCGTGTTCGCACACTGATTCGCGAAGACTTTTTGCGCGCGTTTGCGGATGTGGACGTACTCTTGTCGCCGACGACGCCGACGATGGCGTTTGCGCTTGGCGAGAAGACGGATGATCCATTGACGATGTATTTAAATGACGTGCTGACCATCCCGGTCAATCTGGCGGGACTTCCCGCGATCAGTGTGCCGTGCGGGCTCTCAGACGGGTTGCCCGTTGGCCTGCAGTTCATTGGCCGCATGTTTGACGAGGAGACGCTCTTGCGCGTTGCGCACGCGTATGAAAAGGCGGCGGGCCAAACGTTTGACGCTCTTCGTCGGCAAGGGGGGATCGCGCGTGTTTGAAACGGTCATCGGCCTTGAGGTGCATGTCGAACTCGGCACGAAAACGAAGATTTTCTGCGGTTGCGCGGTGGAGTTTGGCGCGCCGCCAAACGCGCGGGTGTGCCCTGTCTGCATGGGGAGCCCAGGTGTGCTGCCTGTGCTCAACGAGGAGGCCTTGAAGCTTGCGGTGCGCGCGGCGCTCGCGCTCAACTGCAAGGTCCCAAACGAGAGCAAGTTTGACCGCAAGAACTACTTTTATCCAGACAGTCCTAAGGCGTATCAGATCTCGCAGTATGATGAGCCGATCGGCACAAACGGTTACCTGGATATTGAAATAGACGGCGAGAAAAAACGCATTGGCATCACGCGGGTTCATCTCGAAGAGGATGCGGGAAAACTGAACCACTCGCCGTTTGGCGATGTGTCCTTGGTCGATTTGAATCGCGTGGGGATTCCGCTGATTGAGATCGTCAGCGAGCCGGACTTGCGCTCCCCAGAAGAGGCGCGGCTCTATCTTGAAGGCATCAAGGCGATCATGCAGTATTGTCTCGTCTCAGAGTGCAAGATGGAAGAAGGGTCGCTTCGCTGTGACGCGAATCTCTCGCTGCGCCCGGCGGGACAGGCGGCGTTTGGCACGAAGACCGAGATCAAAAACATGAACAGTTTCCGCAATGTGCAGCGCGGGCTTGAGAGTGAGCAGGCGCGTCAGACGCGCGCACTGTTGGCGGGTGACACGATCGAACAGGTTACGCTGCGTTTTGACGAGGCAACAGGACTGACGAGCCCGATGAGAAGCAAAGAAGACGCGCATGACTATCGCTATTTTCCGGACCCGGATCTGCCACGGATGATTCTAAGTGATGCGTACATTGAAGAGCGGCGCCGTGAGATTCCGGAGTTGCCAGACGCCCGGCGGGCGCGCTGGATTGCAGATTATCAGCTTCCGGTGTATGACGTAGGTGTGCTGACTGCGTCGCGCGACATTGCGGATCTGTTTGATCAGGCCGTGGAGCGAGTGCTTGACGCAAAGCTTGTGAGCAACTGGATCATGGGGGATGTGCTGGCTTACTTAAAGGCGCAAGGAATCGAACTGCGCGACACCAAACTCACAGGCGCGCATCTCGCGGATTTGCTCGAAAATTTGAAGCGCGGCGGAATTTCTGCGGCGATTGCAAAAGATGTGCTAAAGCGCGTGATGGAGAGCGGTGAGTCGCCAAGCGCCATCATCGCAGCGCAGGGGCTCGCGCAAATCTCGGACGAGGGTGAACTCGCAGGAATTGTGACGCAGGTGATCGAGGCGAATCCAAAGTCGGTGGAGGATTTGCTCGCGGGAAAGGACAAGGCGATCGCGTCGCTCGTGGGGCAGGTGATGAAGGCGACAAAGGGAAAGGCCAATCCGCAGGTGGTCAATCGTTTGATTGGCGAGCAGATCCAGGCGATTCGCGAAGCGCGTTTGTCATAGGCTGATTTTGTGGGAGGTGTGACATGCGACCGCGCATTCGATTGATCTACAATCCGACGGCAGGAAAAGAGGCGTTTCGTCAGCATCTTCCGCAGATCCTGCAGATCCTTGAGAGCGCGGGATATGAGGCGTCATGTCACGCCACAGCAGGGCCAGGGGATGCGACGAAAGAGGCGTTCCGCGCTGCAAACGACGGGTTTCAGGTCGTCGTGGCGTGTGGTGGCGACGGCACGGTCAACGAAGTGGTAAACGGTCTCGCGGCGAGTAAGACGCGGCCGATTCTTGGGATTATCCCGTCGGGGACGGCGAATGACTTGGCGCGCGCGCTTGAGATTCCTCGCAATGTGGAAGAGGCGGCGCGGCGCATCGCGCAGGGACAGATCCGGTCGCTTGACCTCGGCTGTGTCGGGGAGGACCGTTACTTTGTGAACATCGCGGCGTTTGGGCGACTGACGGAGATTACCTATGAGGTGCCAAGCAAGATGAAGACGATGCTCGGGCACTTGGCGTATTACATGAAGGGGCTTGAGCGACTGCCGGGTTTGCGTGCGATCGAGATGAAGATCACTTCGGATACGGAGCAGTTTGAGGGACCGGCGATGCTCTGCCTTGTCACGAACTCGCGCGCAGTGGGCGGGTTTGAGCGCGTGGCGCCGCGGGCGTCGGTGAGTGACGGCTGGCTTGATGTGCTGATTGTGAAACAGAGTAACCTTGGGGATCTGATCCGCTTGGTGTCAACCGCACTGATGGGCGATCACACGCAGGATGAGCGGGTGGTCTATTTTCACGCGAAGCGAATCGAGCTTTCATCGCAGGAAGAAGTCGACCTCAACATCGATGGAGAGTACGGTGGGCGGTTGCCGCACAAGGTGACGATTAAAGAGGGACACTTGCAGGTCATCTCAGGGTAAAGGCTGTGCGTTTGGATGGAGCGGGAGAAGGGGCGCGCGGATGGGCGGCGTGATCGGAATGGTCAGCGCGCGGGTGGACGCCGGGAGCGAACGCCTGCGCGCGCTGTTCCGGTGCGTCTGGGGCAGACCTATGAAGTGGTGATCGATCGGCTTGGCTTTCAGGGTGAGGGTGTCGCGCGTGTCGAGGGCTTCACGGTGTTTGTGCCAGGCGCGCTGATCGGAGAGCGGGTCGTAGCACGCATGGAGCGTGTGGAGCGGTCGTTTGCGCGGGCGGTGTTGTTGCAGGTGGTGGAAGCGGCGGAGGAGCGCGTCTTGCCGCGCTGCTCGGTGTATGCGGAGTGTGGCGGGTGCAATCTGCAGCACATGAGCGCAGAGGCGCAGCTGCGGATGAAGAAGATGACCGTCATGGATGCGCTTGAGCGAATCGGGAGGTTTCCGAAGGAAGACGTGCGGGCGTGGGTGCGCGACGTGATTCCGTCGCCAAACGTATGGCAGTATCGCAACAAGGTGACGTGGACGGTTTCGGTTGAGGCTGGTCGATTCGCCGTGGGCTTTGTGGAAGAAGGCAGCCACGATCCTGTGGATACGGATGATTGTGCGATTGTGCCGGAACATGTGTTGCGCATCGTTAAGGCGATGCGCCGCGTGGATGAGGCAGTGCGCGGAGCTGATATGGAGCGCGGGGGTGAAACGGAGCGCGGGGTTGATCGGTCGGCAGCTTCGTCGCCGGGGCAGGGGGCGGGGACGTCGGCTGCCATGCTCTCGCCATGGCGGGGGGTGCACCACGTCCGTGTGCGTACGAATGGGGCGGCGGAGGTGCTGATTGCGCTGCTCGTAGCGCCAGGTGTGACATTTTCGCCTGAAGATGTGCGGTTGTTTCGGATTGAACTTGAGGCACAGCGCGTTAAAGTGGTGGGTTTGATTGCGGATGACGGTGTGGCGGAGCGCGTCTTGTTCGGGCAAGCGC
The DNA here is from genome assembly GCF_001516615.1 of Ferroacidibacillus organovorans. Lineage (GTDB taxonomy): Bacteria > Bacillota > Bacilli > Alicyclobacillales > SLC66 > Ferroacidibacillus > Ferroacidibacillus ferrooxidans_B. Next base: position 91,687 of record NZ_LPVJ01000018.1, read on the forward strand.
AGATGGAAGAGCGTATCGCGGGGCTGGCCTTTGGCGTCTCGTCACGCTCGTTCATGCAGGTCAATCCGGCACAGGCGGAGCGGCTCTACGCGGAGGCGCTCGCTTTGGCGGGGCTCACGGGGACGCAGCGTGTGTGGGATATCTACGCAGGCATTGGCACGCTCACGCTGATGGCGGGTCGACAGGCCGGTTCGGTGGTTGGCGTTGAGATCGTCGAGGAAGCGGTGCGCGACGCGCAGATGAACATTGAGCGAAATGGCATGCACCATGTCAGGATGATGCTCGGCGATGCGCAAGATGTCGTGTCACGCTTGGCAGAGGATGAGCGCCCGGACGTGGTGTTTCTCGACCCGCCGCGCGCGGGTTGCGAGAAGCGGGTGCTTGATGCGATCTGTGACGCGGCCCCCGCACGGATCGTCTATGTCTCGTGCAATTCGGCCACACTCGCGCGCGATCTGCGCATTCTCGCTGATCGCGGGTATGCGGTCGATGTCGCACAGCCGCTGGACATGTTCCCGCAGACGAGTCATGTGGAGTGTGTTGTGTCAACATACAGAGTGGACTAAAATTCGGAGATGGGAATTGCCGACGCAGAGGAGAAGGCTCGACCTATTGGATCGAGCCTTCTCTTTTCAATTTGAGTCCCTATGATTAGCAAACAGTGGATCAAGTTCGTAATTGTGTATAATTTCGTTTTCCCTTTGTCAACGGGGTGCCTTGCCTTATCATCGCCTTCCGACGACTCGAAGCTCTTCCGTTCATCTTGCGATTCGTGCGGCTCCACCCTTGCATGGATGCGGTTTGGTTTGTCCGGCAAGACGGGACCCAAGCGCAACGTGTTCATCCAGGCTCCGTCTGGATCAGCCAGTGTACCGCATCCTGCAAGGGACGCTGCGCTTTTCGCCTAACTCTGGCCACCCCAAGTGCAAGGTAGAAGCTTCATGATACGCCGCCTCGACCTTCTGCCTCCATTTCTCCTGCTGCTCCTTGCACCACGAAGCATACCCATCCATGTCGAGGTATTTTCGATGGGACGACCATCCCTCATCGATCTCCATCCGCAACGCTCCTAGCGAACGAAGCACAGACTCTCGATTGGGAAAGATGCGAATGACTCGCTCACGACGGCGAATCTCCTCGTCTAACCGTTCCACGCTGTTCGTCGTCCGCAACTTCCGACGCAACGGTTCGGGCAACGCCAATACGGCCGTTGCATCCTCAAACCCCTCTTCCAACACCTTGACCGCCTTGGGTGCCTTCTCGCCGTATTCTTCGAGCACACGATTTAACAGCGTCCTTGCCGTCTCCTCGTCAGGCGCCGTTCGAATCGCCCGCACCTGCTGCTGAATTTCAGACATCAGCGTCTTAGGCGCTTGATCAAGGATATTGCGCGTAAAAGGTGTTTGGCAGTGTTGCCAGGTGCATCCGATGAATTGCGTTTGAACCGCCTGAACAAGCCCCGCGTGACTGTCCGATACGATCAGATCGACACCCCGCAGTTGCCGCTGTTTGAGCCACCCAAAGAAGTCATGCCAATTCGCATACGACTCCTTATCTCCGACACGCAGACCGAGGATTTCCCGAAACCCTTGATCATTGACGCCGACGGCAACCATCATGCTCATTTGCCGAATCCGCCGATTTTCCCGTACGTTAAGGACGATCGCATCCACCTTCTGTGAATGAGTACTTGACACATTCATTCTACCAGGGAAATCGAATGCCTCATCTTATTTGATAGAGTCAATACGCAGTCTCGAACCCACGCACTTTTACACATAATAACGGAAACCACATCCATTTGATATAATAAATTAAATTAACAAATACAATTTCTGACTCAAACCTCGTCTTTGCAGGAATTCTTACTGACTTTGACGAAGCATTTCCCTATCGCGCTCGCTACGGAAGAGAAGTTCAGATGGATGACCAAGATGCTGTCCTTGCATTCTGGCCCAACCGTATTGCTTAACCGAATCGCACGGGAAATTGACTTCAAGGATACGATCAATCGCTTGCTCAAATGGGATTCGCTCGTTGCACTCTCTTCCCAGACGCACGGATCAAGGCGCTGACGATCGATATCCTGTGCGGGCATGATTCTATCTATTAAGTCAAAGATTTCTACGAGGATTAGGACGTTGAGTTGCTCTTTGGTTTGGGAGTAACCGCCGATGTACTGAATGATGAGACCTTGGCCAGGGCGCTGGACAAGGTCTACGAGGCGACGCCTTGGACGATTTATTTGTGTATGGTCAAATGAAAATGGATTACGCAGGTTATGCCACTTGAGGTGAAGACTGAATGTTTGAAAGCCGCGATTTGAAGATGGCAGGTCGCCTTTTTGCATTGGCAGACCAGATATATCGTAATCCTCGATATTATACGGCCAGACAATTGGCGAATCTTTTCTCCGTTTCAGAGCGCACCATACGGAGAGACATACACAATCTTGAAGACTTAGGGATTCGTGTTGAGTCCGAGGAGCAAGGTGGGTATTTCATTTTCGCTGATCTGGGCAAAATGCCGGTCGCATTGACATCCGATGAGAGAATTGCATTCAAGATCATTCCTCACCTACTAAAAGGAATTGAAGTGGATGTACACTTGACTCCGGTCATGCAGGCCTATTTCTCTGCGATCAACAAAGTGTCGGAGAGTCTTGGTTTTTCATCCAATGTGACTCCTCAGTTTAATGATCTTGGGGATCGGATTTTGCTCGAATCCGGTTCATCGTCTATTTCCATCAGCGATATATCACGGACTCATTCGTGGACAATGGAACTCTTCTATGCAATGGAGAAGCGACTCACAACCGAAATTGTGTACCACAGTTTCAACTCAAATCAGACGACCACTCGGTTGATAAATCCTTATTATCTGCTGCCGCGCAATAACAGCTTATATGTCATTGGATATTGTCATCTGCGATGTGAATATCGAACTTTTAAGATGAGTCGAATCAAACGAGTCGCAGTGACCAACAAGCGGTTCATACTTGAATCTGATTTTTCCCTTGACAATTTTTTGCACTTTGCTTGGGGTGTATATAAGTTAGACGAGCCGATTCAAGTGGTGCTTGCTTTCACATCTGCAGTCAGTCGATATATAAAGGAAGAGCTGAATTCTTCAAGGGTTCTTCGAACCTGGGAAGATAACCGCGGAAGATACATAGTGGAAATCATGACGAGTTGGAACCCTGAGGTTCAGCGGTGGATCCAGCAATTTGGCTCAAATGTAGAGATACTGAGCCCTGCCGCGCTCAGGGATTGGATGTTGGAGGAACACGAGAAAATAGTCCGTTGTTATCGCGTAGAAAAATCTGTACAAGAGGGGTGACATACCTTTGCAGGGGTAAGTGGTAAAGTAAAAGTAATCTCAAACAATCACATGAAAATTGGTAATCTGACGAGGGAATGATGCATGTGAGTACTAAATTTATTGCGCATGTTCGGAAGATTGACGACGATAATTGGGATACACCTCAATTATTGTTTGATCACTTGGAGGGTACAGCGAGATTGGCTGAAGCCAATGCCATGAAGTTCCATTCTCGAGAGTGGGGTAAAGTCGCGGGTTTGGCGCACGATGCCGGCAAGGGTAGGTTGGAATGGCAAAAGTATATTCGGGAGAAGAGCGGATTCGGGTTTCATGTAGACGCTCATATGGAAGGGAAGGCGGGCAAGATTCCTCATGCTATCCACGGTGCTAAACTCGTTGAATTTTTGTTTGGCAAAGGGATAGGAAGAATATTGGCATATCCTATAGCTGGACATCATGCAGGCCTTCCGGATTGGTCTTCGGCGGAAGGAGCCGGGCGGTCTTCTCTGAAGTACCAGGAAAGCCAAGTCGAGAATTTGGATGATGTAGATAAGGGTATCGTTGAAAAAGTGCGCGCTGCAAAACCAGGATCGCCTCCTTGGAAATTCTCAAAGGGATTGGATATCTCCCTTTGGATCAGAATGTTGTATTCCTGTTTGGTGGATGCTGACTTTTTGGACACGGAATCCTACATGAACCCAGAGTCGTCTGCGAACCGCAGTGATTACTGCAACATGCCTGAACTATTGGATCGGTTTAAAAAGTTCGCTCAAAAGATGGATAACGACTCTGATAAAACCAGGGTTAACGAAATTCGAAGGGAAATACGAGCCAAGTGCATACGTCTGGCGAGCGAAGATCAGGGAATTTTTTCACTTACTGTTCCGACGGGTGGCGGGAAGACATTGTCGAGTCTTGCCTTTGCGTTGGAACATGCCGTTAAGCACGGCTTGGATCGGGTTATCTATGTAATCCCCTACACAAGTATCATTGAACAAAATGCAGACGTCTTTCGCGTCGTACTTGGCGAAGACGAGGTAGTGGAGCACCATTCGAGCTTGGACGAGGATGAAACCACATCAAGAGCTCGACTGGCTTCTGAGAACTGGGATGCTCCTGTGATTGTGACAACGTCAGTGCAGTTCTTTGAATCCTTATTCGCTGCTAAATCAAGCCGTTGTCGCAAGTTACATAACATTGCGAGGTCTGTTGTTGTTTTGGATGAAGCCCAATTGGTACCGGTTGAATACCTGGATCCGATCTTAGAGACTCTTCAATTGCTTGTGGATCGCTATCAAGTCAGTCTCGTCATTTCAACTGCAACTCAACCGGCTTTCAAGGAACGTTTGGTTGACGGAAAGAGGTTTGAGGGACTTAGGAATATCACTGAGATAATGGGCGATGACAGAGAGGTTCAATCTCTCTACGAGTCTCTCAAGCGATATGAGGTTGAATTTCCACCTGATTTCACCACAATATCGAGTTGGCAGGACATCGCGACCGAACTCAGCCAGTATGAACAGGTTCTCTGCGTTGTTTCAGACCGGAAGAGTTGCCGAGAGTTACATAGTTTAATGCCAGAAGGAACGTATCATCTGTCCGCATTGATGTGTGGGCAACATCGTAGTGCAGTGATTTCTGAGATTAAGCAAGAACTGAAGCAAAATCACACGGTGCGGGTCATCAGCACGCAACTCGTGGAAGCAGGAGTGGATCTCGACTTCCCAGTTGTGTACAGAGCACTTGCAGGTTTGGACTCCATTTCTCAGGCGGCTGGTCGATGCAACAGGGAAGGTAAGCTCGAGGGACTTGGAAAGGTGGTAGTATTTAATCCGCGGAAACAAGCGCCACCGGGGCTCCTTCGTAAAGCTGCGGACACCGCTCGTACCATCATCGCAACCGCTGTTCAAGATCCTCTTCAATGTGGAGTTTTCGAGAAGTACTTTAATGAATTGTATTGGAAGGCGAATTCTCTCGATGCAGAGGGGATCAAATGCCTGCTGGATCCAAACGATCCACAAAACGATCCAAAGGAGTGTGGCATGTCATTCCGCACGGCTGCCGAGCGGTTCCAGATTATTGATGAATCCCAGGTTCGCACCATTCTTGTCCGGTTTGGTAAAGGTGAGCGCCTCATTGACTTACTGAAATCCACTGGGCCTGATCGCTGGTTAATGCGAAAGTTACAAAGATACACTGTGAACGTGTATTCCTATGATTTCACAAAGTTACTGCAGAGGGGCGCGATAGAGGAGGTGTACCCAGGGATTTTTGTGTTATCCACTAACTTGGATTATTCTGATACTATCGGTCTTTTGGTAGAGGAAACTTCCTATGACCCCGAGAAGTTTATTTTGTAGAAAGGAACTGATGAACTTGCACAACTGGTGTTTGGAGGTCTGCGGCGACTATGCCTGTTTCACAAGGCCAGAAATGAAGGTAGAGCGAGTGAGTTACGATGTGATGACACCATCGGCGGCTCGCGCCATTTTTGAGTCCATCCTGTGGAAGCCCGCCATTCGGTGGAATGTTACTAGAATTGAAGTGATGAATCCAATCAAATGGATTTCAGTTCGACGAAACGAGGTTGGCAAGACAGTGCCCGCTCCTACGGCAAAGCAGATGGCTGGCGTGGCTGTAGCCCCGATGGGCATTTTCATAGAGGATGAGCGTCAACAACGTGCTGGTCTGTTTTTGCGGGACGTCAGATATCGAATTCACGCGTATTTTGACTTTGTTCCTCCGAGTGAACATAAAACGAACCACTCATCCGAGTTCTGGGCGGACGAGCAAGAACAAACTGAAATTGTTCGATTCGATGAAACTGCAGCAAAGTATGCGGCTATGTTTGAACGGAGGGCCAAAAAGGGCCAATGCTTCCATCGACCTTATCTGGGGTGTCGTGAGTTTTCATGCGATTTCAGGTTAATCGATGATCTGACAGTCGAAGTTGCGAGACCTATTGATGAAACGAGAGACCTTGGCTACATGTTGTACGACATGGATTTTGACCGTAATGCAGACGATCCGCCGGCTCTATTCTTCCGCGCTCAGATCGAAAATGGCGTGATGAACACAGACCGTAGGCAAATAGAGGTGAGAGGATGATCCTGCAAGCGTTAAAGGAATATTATGACCGGAAAATTGAAGACCCTGAGAGCGATATTGCTCCAGAAGGATTCGAGAAAAAAGAATTACAGTTTCTGATCGTCATCAATGAAAAAGGCGAGTTCATCAGCATTGAAGACACGCGGGAAAAAGTTGGAAGCAAGCTTGTTGCCAAGACATTTTTGCTTCCTAGATCGGTAGGGAGAAGCGGAAGTCGAAGTTACGAGACCACATTTTTGCTATGGGATCATATCGGTTATTTATTGGGTCAGCCGATCAGTGACCGGAAGTCAATTAAGCAACATCAAACCTGGCTAAAAGCTTTAAACAATTTGCCTCTCGAACTTGCTGAAGATAGCGGGGTCAGGGCTGTGATTAGGTTCTATGAGCAAGATGAAGTTGCAAAAGCAATTGCTTCATCGGAGGCCAGTGAATGTTTCAAGGCTCCGCAGTGTAATATGTCTTTTCGCCTAGTAGGTGATGTACCTGTCCCCTGTAGAGAAAGAGTACAGGCATTCGTAATAAATAGTCTGAGAACACCAGATGTCGAAGAAGTGACTGAAGCAGGTGAAAGTGACAAATTGGGAATTTGCCTTGTTACGGGTGAATGGGGTGAAATTGCCCGAACGCATGGTAGAACTCCAATTAATAAGGATACCAAGTGCTTGGTCGGATTCCAAAAGAACAGTGGATATGATTCATACGGGAAGGAGCAGGGTTATAATGCTCCGGTGGTCAAATCAACTGAATTTTCGTATGTGACAGCGCTTAACACCCTTCTTAAGTCAAAAACGCAACGTATTTTAGTCGGAGATGCTTCAACGGTATTCTGGTCTCAAAGTGGGTCGTCCTTTGAGTCAGATTTCTCATTATTCTTTAGCGAACCTGAACGTGACAACCCGGACTCCGGAAACCAAAAGGTAAAGGAACTGTTTGAATCGGTGAACAGCGGGACCTACATGGAAGACGACGGTGACGATCAATTTTATGTGTTAGGGCTTTCGCCGAACTCAGCCCGGATAGCCATCCGCTTTTGGCAAGTGGGAACCATATCTCAGCTTGCACTACGGATCAAGCAGTACTTTGACGATTTTGCAATCGTTAAGCCTCCGAAAGAACCGGAGTTTTACTCAATTCGGCGTATTTTGGTTAATATTTCCACCCAAGACAAGAGTGAAAATATCCTGCCCAATCTTACAGGAGACATGATGCGTTCAATACTAAGTGGAACGCCGTATCCAGCTACACTTCTGCAAGCTGCTCTCCGCCGGATTCGAAGTGATACAAAGGAAAGAGTCAAACCCGTGAGGGCGGCATTAATCAAAGCGTATTTGAACCGGTTTAATCGTTTTCATCCAAGTGACACTTTTAAGGAGGTCAGCGAGTTGTTGGACGTAAATCAACCGTCGGTCGGGTACCAACTGGGTAGATTATTTGCAACTCTAGAGAAGATTCAAGAGGAAGCGAGCCCCGGAATTAACGCAACGATAAAGGAACGGTTTTATGGCGCTGCCTGTGCAACGCCGGTAACCGTTTTCCCGAACCTACTTCGGCTTAAGGTGCATCACATAGCCAAACTTGATCACAAAGGGAGGGTGGTTGAATTTGAACGATTGTTGGGTGAAATCATGGGGAATTTAAAGGATTTTCCTTCACATCTAGATATCCATCAACAGGGGCTTTTTGCCATCGGATACTATCATCAACGGCAAGCATTTTTTCAGACAAAAAACCGAATTGAAAATGATTTAAATCAGTAAAACCGATTTCAAAATCCAGAGGGAGAAGGATGACAAATGACTAATGAAAAGTTGGTTCAGAGACGGTATGACTTCGTAGTTCTCTTCGATGTGAAAGACGGAAATCCAAATGGGGACCCGGATGCAGGAAATTTGCCAAGAATCGATGCGGAGACAGGTCATGGTTTAGTGACAGATGTTTGCCTCAAAAGAAAAGTGAGAAACTACATTGGTTTAAAAATGGATGAGAAAGCTCCGCACGGAATCTTTGTGAAAGAGAAGGCCGTGTTGAATAATACGATCGAAAAGGCCTACGTAAATCTGGATATCAATCTTAAGGAGCCGCCAGTAGATCCAACAGACGGTAAAAAAAGGAACAAGGAGGGACAAGGTCAAGGGAAAGAAATTGATCGTGCCAAGACATTCATGTGCCAAAACTTTTACGACATTAGGACCTTTGGGGCGGTCTTATCGACGGGTGCTAATGCTGGTCAGGTTCGTGGCCCCGTTCAATTGACGTTCGCAAGATCGGTGGATCCCATCGTTTCGCTGGAACACAGCATCACGCGTATGGCTGTTACTACAGAGCAAGAGGCAGAGAAGCAGGGCGGTGATAACCGTACGATGGGACGGAAATTTACAGTTCCATATGGACTGTATCGGTCCCACGGTTTCGTATCTGCTCCGCTTGCTCAACAGACGGGTTTCACGGAAGACGATCTCGAACTACTATGGGATGCGCTCATTAATATGTTCGAGCATGATCGCTCAGCGGCTCGCGGCTTGATGGGAACGAGGAAACTTTTCATTTTTGAGCATTCATCGAAGATGGGAAATGCTTCTGTGCAGAAGCTCTTTGACGCGATTGAGATTACGCTAAACGATAAAAGCAGGCCAGCCAGAGACTTTCGAGACTACAGTGTTACCGTAGATGCAGATCAAATTCCTCATGGTGTAACTCTGATAGAGAGATAGTAAGTGATGAGCGATTTCGTTGAAGAAGATGATTATCTGCTACTTTCGGGAGTTCAGCACATGGCGTTCTGCGAGAGACAGTGGGCACTCATTCATATTGAACAGCTGTGGGCAGAGAATGCACGTACGCTAGAGGGGAAGTACCTCCATGCGCGTGCAGACGACACGTTTGCCGATGAAACACGTAAAGATCTCAGAGTTGTTAGAGCCATGCCGATCGTATCCCGTTCTTTGGGGATACGAGGTGTGGCGGATGTGGTTGAGTTCCATAAGGTAGAAGCTGGACACGATGATATAAGTGTGCGTCTTAATAATCGAATGGGATGGTGGCAGCCCTTCCCGATTGAGTACAAGAGGGGTCAACCCAAACCGGACGACCGCGATGCAGTTCAACTCTGCGCACAAGCAATGGCATTGGAAGAGATGCTTGATATATCCATTGCATCTGGCTTCTATACTACTTTCAGACGCGGCGCAGAGAGCCAATAGCCTTCAGCCGGGAGTTACGTATGCGAGTGAGGGAACTTGTTACAAAGATGCATGAAATGATGCGGAATGGTAAAACCCCGAAAGCTCAAAAGGGCAAACACTGTTCCTTGTGTTCTTTGAAGGAACTGTGTCATCCCAATCTAACCCATGAGTTATGCAGTTGTCCCCAATAATTGGGTATTGGTAGGTTCAAACCATCTCATTTCCAGTTTCGTTGGCCAAAAATCGCGTATAAGTCTTGCAAATTTCTTTGCGGGTGTGTCAAGATCAATCAT